>CAXSEW010000020.1:0-17215 GCA_964236185.1 uncultured Nakamurella sp.
GATGACGCTGGGGTGCGCGGGTTCCTTCGACGCATTGAGGTGGCGGACGTAATCGACCAGCCCACCCGGGTAGTGGAAGGTGCGCTCGATCGGGGCTGCGGTGCTGCCCTCGTCGTTGGGCTTCGCCCGCTCGTCGCGGAGCACGATGGTGAGGCCCTTGTTGAGGAACGCCATCTGCTGCAACCGGCGGGTGATGGTCTCGAAGGAGAACTCGACAGTCTCGAAGATGCTGTCGTCCGGCCAGAAGACGATGGTGGTGCCGGTGCGCGAGGACTTGCCGGTGGTGACCAGTGGGCCCGGCTTGGACCGGGTGTAGGTCTGCACATAGGACGAGCCGCCGACGTGGATCTCGACATCCAGGCGCGTGGACAGGGCGTTGACCACGGAAATACCGACGCCGTGCAAGCCGCCGGACACCGCGTAGGAATCGGAATCGAACTTCCCTCCGGCGTGCAGGATCGTCATGACGACCTCGACCGTGGGCTTCTTCTGCTGCGGGTGCATCTCGACCGGGATACCGCGGCCGTTGTCGATGACCTCGACCCCACCGTCGGCGCGCAGCGTCACCTTCACCGTGTCGGCGTAACCAGCCATCGCCTCGTCCACCGAGTTGTCGACGACCTCCCAGACCAGGTGGTGCAGCCCGGTCGGCCCGGTATCGCCGATGTACATGCCCGGGCGTTTGCGGACGGCTTCGAGGCCCTCCAACACCGTGATGGAGGATGCGCCGTACTCTTTCTTGCTCGCCACAGGGCCATCGCTTTCTTCTCGTTCACGTGCTGAGTCCACCCGCCCGGGAAACTCCGGGCAGGTCCCGTTGCATGGGTGGTGGACACTGAGTGGTGCGGGTGATCTGAGTACCGCGGGTGATCTGCTCACTTCGTGGGATCGGCTGCCGTACGGCCTGGTGCGCCCGTCAGATGGCGCGAGAACAGAGAAAATTGCCGTAACCATCATCTTACTGGGTTGCACCGACAACAGACCCCCAAAGGCGGCGCTGAACGGCCCGTGGCGGCGTCGAGAAGAACCGGCGAGGGTGATTTCACTTCCCGGTGGGCCGCTCCAAGCCCCACACCGGCTGCGTCGGAGCCGCTCAGCCGTAGGTGTCCCGCGGTCCCCGACCGGACACATGGCGGGAGCCGAAGCGCCAGGACGGTCCCGACGGACCCTGCGCCCGGATGCGCAGCACCGATCCGTGGCCGACCTCCCGATTGATCTTCGCCACGATCTGCGGGGCGAGCATCCGGATCTGCGTCGCCCATGCAGTTGATTCGGCCCGCAGCACCAGCTCTCCGTCCACCAGTGACACCGGCTCGCAGTGGTCGGCGATCTCCGGCCCGACGATCTGCGCCCACCGGCCCATCACCGTGGCCTTGGTGAGATCGGCGCCGACCGATGCGTCGCCCAGCCAGCGCTTGAGGGTGGCCCCCAACGGCGCCGGATCCCTGGTGTCCGGGCCCGATCCCGACCACCGTCGTCGTCGCAGTGCCGCGGCCGACCCGGCCCGCCGGCCCTTGGGGTTGGCATCAGCGGTGCGGGCCGTCGCCCGCCGACGGGTAGCGTTCTGCTCCCGCGCGGCGTTGAGCGCATCGCGGGCCAGGTCGGCACCGCTGCGCGCCACCGGTTCGTCAGGCTCGCTCATGTTCGACGACTCTTCGCGCAAGCGCTCATCGTTACTCGCTCCGCTCCTGGCTCGTGCCTCGCTCGATGCTCACTCATGTTCGACGACTCTTCGCGCAAGCTCATCGTTACTCGCTCCGCTCCTCGCTCCGCACCTCGCTCGTACCTCGCTCGATGCTCACTCCTGTTCGACGACTCTTCGCGCAAGCGCTCATCGTTACTCGCTCCGCTCCTGGCTCGTGCCTCGCTCGATGCTCACTCATGTTCGACGACTCTTCGCGCAAGCTCATCGTTACTCGCTCCGCTCCTCGCTCCGCTCCTCGCTCGTACCTCGCTCGATGCTCACTCATGTTCGACGACTCTTCGCGCAAGCGCTCATCGTTACTCGCTCCGCTCCTCGCTCGTGCCTCGCTCGATGCTCACTCATGTTCGACGACTCTTCGCGCAAGCGCTCATCGTTACTCGCTCCGCTCTGTGCTGGTCGGCTCGACCCAGCCGCGCTCGATGCTCACTCATGTTCTCCCGCTGCTTGGAACGTCATGGTGCACCACCGGTTACCCCCACTGTCCACACAGTTGTCCCCAATTGTGTGCACCTGACACCGTCAGTCGCCGCGTTCACGGCACCGGGTCCAGCTTGCCGTCCATCACCAGATAACGGCTCCCCGACAGTGCTCCCGGCACATCACCCGGCACCGCAGCGGTGATCAGCACCTGGTCCGCGTCGGACACCAGGTCGGCCAGCCGGTCGCGCCGGGAGGTGTCCAGCTCGGCGAACACGTCATCGAGCACCAGCACCGGGTCAACCCCGTCCGACCGGAGCAGCGAGAACGCGCCGAGCCGCAACGCAAGAGCCAGCGACCAGGACTCGCCGTGCGAGGCATATCCCTTCGCCGGGCAGGCACCGAGCCGCAGCTCCAGGTCGTCGCGGTGCGGGCCGACCAGGCACACACCGCGGTCCAATTCCTGTTGCCGTAACCGCACCATCTCGCTGAGCAGTGCGCTGCGCAGGTCCTCGGCGGTCCGGTTGTCCGGCAACGCCTCGGCCAGTGACGACCGGTACACCAGGTCGACCGGCTCGGAGGCCGGCGCAAGGTCGGCGTAGGCGGCGGTGACGTGCGGCGTGAGCTCCTCGACCAGATCAAGGCGGGCGAGCAGCAGCGTCGCGCCGACGGCCGCCAGATGTTCGTCCCAGACACCGAGCGTCGACATGTCCGCCCCGGTCCGGGCTCGCCGCGGACCAGCCGACTTCAGCAGTGCACTGCGTTGCTTGAGGACCCGGTCGTAGTCGGACTTCACCCCGGCCAGCCGGGGCGCCCGCATGATCAGCACCTCGTCGAGGAACCGACGGCGCTCAGCCGGATCACCGCGGACCAGCGCCAAGTCCTCCGGCGCGAACAGCACCGTCCGCAGCACGCCGAGGATGTCGCGAGCCCTGGTCACCGGAGCCCGGTTGATCCGCGCCCGGTTCGCTTTGCCGGCGGTGATCTCCAGCTCGAGCAGCAGTTCCCGACCCTCGGAAACGACCGCGGCCCGGACGATCGCCCGTTCGGTACCGCGGGCGATCAGTGGCGCATCGGACGCGACCCGGTGCGAGGACAGGGTGGCCAGATAGCCGAGCGCTTCGACCAGGTTCGTCTTGCCGGCGCCGTTCCGCCCGATCAGCAGATTGGCCCCGGGCTGCAGCGGCCACTCGGCCGTCGCCCACGACCGGAAGTCGACCAGCGACAGGTGCCGCACGTACACGGGCGGATCAGCCGGGCAGGCGCGCCGGCATGACGAGATACCGGTAGTCGGCGTCGACCGTGCGCTCGTCGTCCTTGGTGGTCAGCGGCAGCAGCAGGGCCGGCCGGGACGGTGTGGTGAACGCCAGCCGAACAGTGTCGGCGTGCAGCACGGCCAGGCCGTCCAGCAGGTAGGACGGGTTGAATGCGATGAGCAGTTCGGCGCCATCGGCCTCGACACCCATCGCCTCTTCGGCGCGACCCTCGTCGTCACCGCCGGCGGTCAACGTCAGCACCCCGTCGGTCACCTGCATTCGCAGGTGGTGCCCGCGGTCCGTCACCAGTGCGACCCGCTTGATCGCCTCACCCAACTCACCGACCGGCACGTCGACCGTGGTGGTGTGCTCGCTGGGCAGCAGCGACCGATACTTCACGAACTCCACGTCCAGCAGCCGGACCGTCGTCCGCCTGCCGTCGGCCTGCAGGCCGAGCAGTCCGTCACCGAGGCCGACCACGACCTCCTTGGAACCGCCGAGGCTCTTCGCCGCATCGGCCAGCGTCCGGGCCGGCACCAGCACAGCAGTCGACATGTCCGGGGCATCCGGGATCCAGGACAGCTCGCGGACGGCCAACCGGAACCGGTCGGTGGCGGCCAGGGTGAGCTTCTCCCCCTCGATCTCCACCCGGACGCCGGTGAGCATCGGCAGGGTGTCGTCCCGGCCGGCCGCGACAGCAGTCTGCACGACGGCCTCGGCGAAGACAGCTGCGTCGACCTTGCCCGACGATGCGGGCATCGCCGGCAGGGCCGGGTAGTCCTCCACCGGCATGGTCGGCAGGGTGAACCGGGCGGACCCGCCGGTGATCACGACGCGGGAGCCGTCGGCCCAGATCTCGACCGGCTTGGCCGGGAGGGCCCGGGTGATCTCGGCGAGCAGCCGCCCGGAGACCAGGACCCGGCCGGGGGAGTCGGCATCGACCGACACCTCGGCGCGGGTGGATACCTCGTAGTCGAATCCGGCGACGACCAGCGTCGATCCCTCGACCTCGAGCAGAATGCCACCCAGAACAGGCACGGGCGGACGGCTCGGGAGCGACTTGGCCACCCAGGCCACTGCATCTGCGAGGTCCTCGCGGGCGACACGGAACTTCATGGATCCTCCGGGATAGACCCTGGGTCAACTGCTGCGCCAACGGCGCGCAGAGAGCTCTTCGATGGAAACGCCGACCGGCTCCTCGACCCGTTGGTGCTGGTCAAGGCGACTGTCGGTGAGCCGTGATCGACTCCTGTCGTGGAATGGGGAGCCGGCCGATTGATGGACGTTGCGATGTCGGATCGCTGGTTGTTGCTGCTGTGTGCGGTGCGTTTGCTGAGTGCGGTGCGGCGATGCTGCGGATTGCTTCCGGGCTGCGGAGTGCAACCGTACGGCCAAACTCACCGATCGTCACCTCCGTCTTGGCCGGCGACCAGCCCTGCGCAGATCGATGCACACACAAACTGTTGAAGTGCTTCTCCCAGAACAGAGAAAACAGCAGTAACAGTAGGTGGTGTGGATGGTGTGGATGCAGCAGCTTCGTCCCTGACCAGGAGGCGTGGCGGGTTGGGGACCGAGGCGGTGCACCTGATCGGATTGCCATCGGCCATTGGGGACGGGTTGCGCCCGACCGCTCCTGTCCCCCGGTAGTCCCCATCGGTCCACACAGTTGTCCACAGGATGTGCATGCTCAGAATTGGCCTCCGAATGCGATCTGTCACGGCGTGGCGGCCCCGGCGTGGCGTGGTGCCCCGGTTGCGGGCCGGCCGCCGGCCGGCGGGTCACCGACTGCTGTCAGCACCGCGGGTCGAGTTCCCGAGCGGGTGCTTTTGGCGGCGGAGAAGTCCTTGCGGCATGAACGCACGCAGCCTTGGGCCACCGGACAGCGGGACCGGGTCGGACAGCTCTCGGTGAGCCCGTCAGCGGCGGGAGCGGTCCCGGATGCGGGCCGACAGCTCCTGGACGTGGTCGTAGGTCTGTCGGCGCTCGGCGATCTCCGTCCGGATCTTCTTCGCGGCGTGCATGACGGTGGTGTGGTCGCGGTTGCCGAAGGTGTTGCCGATCTTGGGCAGCGTGAGGTCGGTCAGCTCCCGACACAGATACATGGCCATCTGCCGGGCCGACGCAATCGCCCGCGTCTTGGACTGGCCGCACAGCTCGTCAAGGGTCACCCCGAAGTACTCGGCTGTCACCGCCATGATGGTCGCCGCATCGATGTCGTTCGACACGGAGTCGCGGACCAGGTCGCGCAGCACGATCTGCGCCAGCTGGAGGTCGACCGGCTGCTTGTTCAGCGATGCGAAGGCGGTCACCCGGATCAGCGCGCCCTCCAGTTCGCGGATGTTGCGTTCGATCCGGCTCGCGATGAACTCCATGACGTCATCCGGTGCGTTCAGGCCGTCGAGCGACGCCTTCTTGCGCAGTATGGCGATGCGGGTTTCCAGCTCCGGCGGCTGGATGTCGGTGGTCAGACCCCATTCGAACCGGGTCCGCAGCCGGTCCTCCAACGTCTCGAGCCGCTTCGGGGCCCGGTCGGAAGAGATCACGATCTGCTTGTTGGCGTTGTACAGCGTATTGAAGGTGTGGAAGAACTCCTCCTGGGTGCCTTCCTTGCCCTCGAGGAACTGGATGTCATCCACCAGCAGGACATCGACGTCGCGGTAGCGCCGCTGGAACGCGACCTTGCGGTCGTCACGGAGCGAGTTGATGAAATCGTTGGTGAACTCCTCGCTGGAGACGTACCGGACCCGGATGCCCGGGAACAAACGCTGCGCGTAGTGCCCGATCCCGTGCAGCAGGTGGGTCTTGCCCAGACCCGAATCGCCCCAGATGAAGAGCGGGTTGTAGGCGACCGCCGGCGCCTCGGCCACGGCGACGGCCGCGGCGTGGGAGAAGCGGTTGGACGAGCCGATCACGAAGGTCTCGAAGTGGTACTTGTCGTTCAACCGGGTCTGAGCAGAATTGGCCGGCGAAGGGTCACGTCGCCCACCGAAAGTGGGCCACATCTCGGTCACCGTCGCGAGCGCTTCGGCGTCTTCATCCACGTCGTCGTCCTCGGACTCGTCCCGGATGACGACGTTCCCGTTCAGGTGCGACGCCGATCCGTTCACCACCGGCGCGGACAGTGGGAACCCGTTCTGGTTGGTGGTCGGCCCGGAGTCTGCCTCGCCGTTCGCCGCGCTCTCGCTGACGGTGACCGCGAGGCTGATGGGCAGCTGCATGCGATGCGACAGAGCTGCGGTGATGGGTTCGCGCAAGGTCCGTTCGATGGTGTCCCGCGCAAAACCCGACGGGGCGGCGATCAGCGCGGTGGTCCCGATCAAACCCACCAGGTCGGTGATCGACAACCAAGCGCGGTGATGAGAAGACAGGGACGGGGAGAGGTCGGCGACGACCTGCTGCCAGACCCGAGGGAGGTCAGCGACGTCGTCCGTCACCTGCACATCCCTCCTCGCTACTGTGCCGACGTCCATCCACAGACTTGTCCACCGAATGTGGACAAGTATCAGGGATACCAGTCACACGGCGGACCGAAGACGTCGGCGGCCGCATTGGAGCCGATGTGGTGCTCGGTACCCGTGAGCGTTCGAGGGTGGACAGTGACCCAGCTTCTTCGGGTCTGGGCGGGAACGCTAACAACAGAGCGACCGTTCCCACAAGATGCGCGAGGTATCCAGCATTTGCGGCGGCGTGTCGCCCACGGCGAAATCGTCGGGTTTGACCCTCGAGCGGTCGTGTCTCTACCCTGGCAGGAAGAACCGTACGTTGGTGGGCTGCCGCATGCCGTTTTGGAAAAGCTCACCGGCTGACTACGACAGTCTTCAGGTACGGAGTGTGTTTCCCGCAGTCGTTGGCCCAGGCGGTGCCTGTCCACCAGCGCGTCAGTAGTTCCGCAGTGTCAAACCTGGAGAGATCACCGTGAGCAAGCGCACCTTTCAGCCGAACAACCGCCGCCGGGCCAAGGTCCACGGCTTCCGTCTGCGTATGCGGACCCGCGCCGGCCGCGCCATCCTGTCGGCTCGTCGCCGCAAGGGCCGCGACGAGATCTCGGCCTGACAGACCAGTCGATCTGCGCTGACCGCCGGCTGTGCTGCCCCGGAAATCCCGGATTCGAACCGCGGCCGACTTCGCCGCGGTCATCAAGGCTGGGCGGCGGGCCGGGACTGGACGGATAGTCGTGCACGCGCTGGTAGCAGATCTCCCGGTCGCCGCTCGGGCCGGTTTCGTGGTGTCGGGCAAGGTCGGTAACTCCGTGGTTCGACATCGCGTGACCAGACGGCTGCGGCCGTTGGTGCGTGCACAGCTCGAAACGCTGGCGCCCGGTACTGCGATCGTCGTTCGCGCGCTGCCGACCGCGGCGCTGGCGACCAGTGCCGAGCTGGGTGCCGATTTACGTTCTGGCGTGGCGGCGGCTGTCCGGAAGGCGTCGATTCGTCGTGCAGATGCATCGCGGACGTCGGCACCGGCGAGTCCGGTGCCCGTCGTCGCAAATGCGGCAGTGCCAACAGTCGCTTCACCAGGCCCGATCGAGCCAACGAGGGCAAGTCAGGGAGGGGCGACATGAGTACGTCGGTGGTGACCTGGGCGTTGATCGCTCCCCTTCGCTTCTATCAGCGGTTCATCTCGCCGGCGCTCCCGCCAAGCTGTCGCTACCTCCCCACCTGCAGCGCCTATGCGGTGGAGTCGCTGCAAGTGCATGGACCGTTGCGCGGAATCTGGTTGAGCATTCGGCGGGTAGGCCGCTGCCATCCGTGGCACGCCGGGGGATTTGATCCGGTACCCGCCCGGCGGGAACGCACTGCCGCCCCGAACAGTTCTCTTCCTGTGGAATCGTTGGCAGCTGCATCCGAGATGGTTCCAAGTCAGTCCGATGTGTCCCCTGATGTGGTTTCACCCGATGCGCGGCCGGCGACAGCCGAGGCGCCGACCCCCCGGAGCAATGCCGCGTGAAGAGTTTTGACTTCTTCTCCCTCGACTACATCTACTACCCGGTCTCGGGAATCATGTGGGTGTGGCACAAGGTGTTCGGCTCGGTGCTCGGACCCAACAACGCCTGGGCCTGGGTGCTGTCCGTCGTCTTCCTCGTCTTCACCCTCCGCAGCCTGCTCTTCAAGCCGTTCATGGGCCAGATGAACTCGCAGATGAAGATGCAGGCCGTCGCGCCCGAGCTGAAGAAGCTGCGGGAGAAGTACAAGGACGACCGCACCCGACTCGCCGAGGAGATGCAGAAGTTCAACAAGGAGGCCGGGGTCAACCCGCTGGGCGGCTGTCTCCCCGCGTTGATCCAAGCTCCGGTGTTCATCGGCTTGTTCCACGTACTCAAGATGTTCCGCCCTGGCCAAGGGGAGAATTATTTCTTCGGCGCCTCCGATGTGGCGTCGTTCGTCGACGCCAAACTCTTCGGCGGAGCGCCACTGTCCGCTTTCATGACCATGCCGTCGAAGAGCACACCCAACCAGATCGGCCTCGAAGCTCTGGAAGGCATTCGGTCGACCGTCATCGCCGTCGGGATTCCGCTGACGATCCTCGCCGGTATCGCCACGTTCCTGACCAGCCGCCGCTCGGTGGCTCGCCAGCAGCAGATGCAGAACGGCCAGGACGCGATGCCCCAGGCCGCGTTGATGAACAAGCTGATGAAGTACGTGTTCCCGCTGTTCGTCGTGGTCGGCGGCCCGTTCTTCCCGCTCGCCATCCTGTTCTACTGGCTGTCCAACAACACCTGGACCTTCGGCCAGCTCTACGTGGCGCACCGCATCCAGGACAAGAAGCTGGCTGAGCAGTCCATGGTCGTCGAGGCGGCCCGGCAGGAAGCGACGTTCACGAAGCCGCTCCCCGGGGCTCGTCCGGCCAGTAAGCCGGCCCCCGGCGCGAAGCCGGTTCGGCCACCGAACACCGGTCAGCGGGCTACCGCCACGCGGACACCGGGCGGACGTCCGACCACCGCTCCGAAGCGCCCCCTCGTGCAGCCGACCGCCAAGACTGTTGGAACTTCCGCCAATGGCAGCGGAGCAGGTGCCGGGAAGAGGACCGTTAACGCGAACGGCACCAACGGTGCGGTCAACGCGACCAACAGCGGTGCAGTGAATGGCAGTTCGAGCAACGGCCACAGCCCCGCCGACGGCACGATCAACGGTGGCGCCCGGCCGTCGCTCTCCAAGCACACCGGATCGACCCGGGTGACGCCGGCGGCAGACGCGGGCACCGACCTGCCTGCGGGCACCCTGTCGGATGCATCCAAGCCAAAGCCGGCCAGCCGGAAGAAGAAGCCCGGCCGTCGTTGACGCGTTGCCGGCTGCCGGTGCTCCAACGCCGGCCAGGCAGACGAACGTCCGACGATCCACCAGCCTTGCCGATGAAGAGAAGGTGCAACCGATGACCGAGAATACGACCTTGCCCAGCGCCGACGCCCAGGTCGAGGACGTCGATGTCGTTGGCGCCGCGGAACTGGACGGAGCAGGAACGCCGGCACCGGCCTCCACCGGCAAGCTGAGCAAGCACGAGCTGCTCGTCGCCGAGGGCGACGCCGCCGGTGACTATCTGGAGCGGCTGCTCGACATCCTCGACTTCGACGGCGATATCGATCTGGACGTCGAGGGTGAGCGCGCCGTGGTGTCGATCATCGGCGACGGTGACGTCAACAAGCTGGTCGGTGAGCACGGTGAAGTGCTCGACGCGCTACAGGAATTGACCCGGCTGGCAGCGACCGCGGAGACCGGTCAGCGCTCCCGGCTGATGCTGGACGTGGCGGGCTACCGGGCCCGCCGGCGTACGGAGCTGACCGACCTCGGAGTATCGACCGCGGAGCAGGTCCGGGACGGCGGCGAACCCATCAAGCTTGCCGCAATGAATCCGTTCGAGCGCAAGATCGTTCATGACGCCGTGGCGAATGTCGGGGGCGTCGACTCCTCGAGCGAGGGTGAAGAGCCGCTGCGGCGAGTGGTGATCAGTCCGGCGTCCTGAGTCGATGCCCGCCCAGCACACCGAGGACGTCGAGGCCGAGCCGGCCGCAGCGGTGCAGATCTTCGGTGACCGGATCGAGCTGGCACGACGGTACGTGGTCGCGCTTGCAACCGATGGTGTCGTTCGAGGCTTGATTGGGCCGCGGGAGCCCAGTCGACTCTGGAGCCGACACGTGTTGAATTCGGGAGTAGTGGCCCCCCTACTGGGTAGCGGCGCATCAGTGGTCGACATCGGGTCCGGCGCCGGGTTGCCGGGGATTCCGATGGCGATCGCGCGGCCGGACTGCACCGTGGTGCTGGTGGAGCCGTTGGAGCGGCGGACCAAGTTCCTACAGGAAGTGGTGCATAGTCTCGGGCTCGCCAATTGCCGGGTCGTCCGCGGCCGCGCGGAACAGGTGGTCGACGACTGTGGCGGTGCCGATGTGGTCACCTCGCGCGCCGTCGCTCCCCTGGCGAAATTATCGGTCTGGTCGGCGCCACTCCTGCGAATCGACGGTCAACTTTTGGCGCTGAAGGGCGCAAGCGCAGCCGAAGAGATCGAGCGCGACCGGGCGGCTGTTGCAGTCGTGGGTCTTGGTCACTTGGAGGTGGTGACTGTCGGCGCGGGTGTGGTCAATCCGGAAACGATCATTGTGCGGGGTCGGCGAGTCGCGTTACGCGGCAACTCTTCTCGGGGTGGGCTCCGGCGCGGCCGGTGAGGTGTCGCGAGTTCGACGAGAAGGACTCTTGACGGGCCTGATCCGTGCTCGGTGTCCGTCGCGGTGGCCGATTGCACCACCCTTGCAGACGGATCGTATTTCGTCATGGTGACGTAATGGCGCGCTCGCGGGTGAGCACTGAAATGTCTGAGTGTGAGCTGAATGGAAATCCGCAGGCTCATTGGCTGATGTGTCGGAGCCGCTCACCTTGATGACCTATTGGCACGCGGACTGCCTATCGAGGCTGCTGACACCACAACCATGATCGATCTTTATTTCGCTGGCAGACCACCACGGCGGGCGAAGGTCAAGCGTCAGCGTCGTCGAGGAGAGGCGTCGCGCTCGGGGTAGTCACACGGTCAGGCTGTCGACAAGGGTGGATGACCAGCGTACTCACAAATCAGCAGGTCATTGCAAGTCGGAGCGAGATGTATCAGCGGCAAGCTTTGCCGATCAGGGACTTTCGGTCGGTCAGCGATGTGAAAGCGAACGAGCTGATCATTGCCGACTCTGAAAATGCAACTTCTTGTATCGTCACGCATTGTGATGCCGCCCAGTCCTCTCCAAGTGCTGGCGTCAGGTGCGGGCGCAGCGATGCGGCACGAGTCGTTTCACGTGAAACAAGTCAGCCTTCGTTGGTCGAGCTCGGGGCGTTTTTCGTACGTCTACCCCTACGGACTCCCAGGATGCGGCGGCCGCCGGGTAGCTCCCGGGCAGCCGCTAGCCGGGACCGTGTGAATGCGCATCTAACGCAGCTCTTTGCCCGCGAGTTGGCACCGGCAAGTCCCCGCAATGTTTCACGTGAAACACACCATCCCCTCCGCTCGACCCCCGACGCGACGCATCGCGGAGGGTTCGATGATGCTTTCGCAACAGAAACAAGGGACAAGCCGTTCCGCCTCCGCATGTCGCAGCCACTGTTGGTGTCACTTGACGTAGCGTCCAGCAGGTCTTGTCTCAGCATCTTTCGTCCAGCACGACAGTCATGCGTTACCGAATACAGGAGGACGCGTGGGCACGCCAGCCGACGTTTCACGTGAAACATCGTTACTTCGAGAGAGCGATTTCGACGACACACCGATCGGCCGAGCCGCTCGCCAGGCGATCGATATTCGCGGCGGCGAGCTCACCATGCCGCGACCTCGGTTGCGACGGGTGTTCAGTGTCGCCAACCAGAAGGGCGGCGTCGGCAAGACCACGACGACGGTGAATATCGCTGTTGCCCTGGCCCTCGCCGGGTTGCACGTTCTCGTCATCGATCTCGACCCGCAGGGCAACGCGAGCACAGCGCTGGGTGTCGAGCGGACCACGGGGACGCCTTCCATCTACGAGGTGCTGCTCGGAGAATTTACTGCAGCAGAGGCGATCCAAACGTGTCCAGACGCCCCTCGCCTCGGTTGCATTCCAGCGACCATCGACCTCGCCGGCGCCGAGATCGAGCTCGTGACGATGAAGGAGCGGGAAACCCGGCTCAAGAAGGCGATCGACGGAGTCGAAGCGGAGTTCGACTATGTCTTCATCGACTGCCCGCCGTCATTGGGCCTGCTCACCGTCAATGCGATGGTCGCGACCCGGGAGGTGCTCATTCCGATCCAGTGCGAGTACTACGCGCTCGAGGGACTCGGACAACTTCTTCGCAACATCGACCTGGTGAAACAGCACCTCAATCCCACCCTTGACGTCTCGACCATCCTGCTCACCATGTACGACGGCCGCACCCGGCTCGCCGACCAGGTGGCCAACGAGGTCCGCAAGCATTTCGGTGAAAAGGTGCTGTCGTCGGTGATCCCCCGGTCGGTCAAAGTCTCCGAGGCTCCAGGATTCGGTCAGTCCGTGATGACCTATGACCCAGGTTCACGTGGAGCAATGAGCTATCTCGACGCAGCACGCGAGATCGCCGCCCGCGGAGCGAAGGAGGCATCGTGAGCAGACCGCGCGGTGGGTTGGGCCGAGGATTGGCAGCGCTGATTCCGACAGGCCCACAGACGACCGTCGTCAACGACGCATTCATGAATGGCCGGCCGCCGAACCCGACCGATTCACCGACCAAGACGAACAGCAGCAGCAGAGAAACGGCCGAATCACCCAAAACAGACCTTAGCCGAACCGATCCAAGGGCGGCGGACAACTCAGCGGCGGCCGCCATCGACGGCCCGCGCTACGCGGAGATCCCGACCGACGAAATCCGGCCCAATCCCCGGAATCCACGGTCGAGCTTCGACGAGGACGCACTCGCGGAGCTGGAGCACTCGGTTCGCGAATTTGGCCTGCTGCAGCCGATCGTCGTCCGCAGGGCGGACAGCGGCTACGAACTAGTGATGGGGGAGCGCCGTTGGCGGGCCGCTCAGCGGGCCGGCCTAGCCACCATTCCGGCCATCGTTCGACGCACCGAGGACGCGTCTCTCCTTCGGGACGCTTTGCTGGAGAACATCCACCGGGCGAACCTCAACCCGTTGGAGGAAGCCGCTGCCTACCAGCAGCTGCTCGAGGAATTCGACGTGACACAGGAAGAACTCGCGATCCGGCTCGGCCGGAGCCGGCCGGTCATCAGCAACACGATTCGCCTGCTGCGGCTACCGGTGGCCGTCCAGCGCCGGGTAGCGGCGGGCGTCCTGTCGGCTGGTCATGCCCGCGCCCTGCTCTCGCTCGACGATCCCAACGATCAGGAAGAGTTGGCGACACGGGTGGTTGCCGAGGGACTCTCCGTTCGCGGAACGGAGGAGGCGGTGCTGCTGATGGCCGGCCGGACGATCCGTAGCCGCCGGGCTTCGCCGAAGCGGATGGAGCTGCCGAGCCTCACCGAGCTAGCTGGGACTCTCTCGGACACTTTCGACACCAGGGTCCGGGTGGAGCTCGGCCGGCAGAAGGGTCGCATGGTGGTGGAGTTCGCCAGCGTCGACGATCTGGAGCGGATCATCAGCTTGATGGCCCCCGCTGCACTCCACCGCGGTCAACAGTCCGGCGTTGCCGCCAATGGCTGACCGTCCGCTACGCTCCTCACTGACAGTCACCGGGAGCCCGAACAAGACAGAAAGTTTGCGAAAGTTGAGACGCGAAGTGGCAGGGCCAGAGTCGACGTACTTACGTCACGGTGACTGCGGAGGTGGAGCCGCCTCCAAGAAAGATCGATAAGCGTTGTAACACAACGTCTTTCGGTCAATCCTTACAAGCCACCTGCTGGGCCGGTCATCGATCGGCCCAGCAGGTTCATCAACTGGCTAGGGCGGCAGTGCGAGCGTCGTCGGAGTCGACCAGTCCGACCTGCGCGGCGAACCACGAGGTGATGTCGTCCGCGGCCAGGACACCGGGCCGGGGGGACACCTCGACGTCCGGGTGCTGCCAACCTGATGCGGCCAGCTCGCCGTGCGGCGGTCGCATGCCTGCATCTGCTGCAATCAGGAAGCCGGCATCCAGCGCACCGTCACCGGCGGCGACGATTCGCTCGGCGTCGACCCGGCGCGCGACGGCCAGCATTGCGCGTTCCTTGGTCAACGGATGGGGGATGGCGTAGATCTTGCGGCCCTGTACCGACACCCGCCATCCGCGGTCAGTGCACCAGGACGTCCACGACTCGATGAAGTCGTCGGGCATCTTCGTCGGTTCAACCACGAGATAGCAGAACAGGTCGTCACCGACCCGGCGCTTCAACGCCCATTCTCCCTGAGTACGTCGTTTCAATTCGGCACGGACGCTCACCAGATCAACATCGCAATCGGCGATCGCGGAGGCGGTGGATCGGTGCCATTGCTCGTCGGGTTGCCCGTCGATCAAGATGTTGCCGCCGTTGCTGGTGATGGCATAAGTCGCTGTGACGCCTGGGAAACGGACCCGCCGGTACTGCGCCATCGTTCGAGTGGTCGTCGGCACGAACGTTGCAACAGAGCCAATCTCGGCCAGTCGACGGGCAGCCGCCAGGGTGAGGAAGGATTGCGGTCGGCCGTCCAGTACTTCGACACAGGCCAGCGTGGGCGCGTCCTCATCGGCGTGAGGCAACTGCAGGGCAGAGGCCGAGTAGATCAATGTCCGGTCGAGATCGCTGACCACCAGCACCTTCGTCATCGCCGATCAAGCCTCTCCAGGTTCGGTGGTGGACAAGCGGCGGATCAGCCCGACACACGAGTAGGGAAGATCGGGCCGCACGTCGACAGGGACGTTGCGCTGGGCGGCCAGTAATCGGAGATGTTCGTGATCAGGATTGTCCGCTTCCCGCACCAGGATTCGCCACGGTACCCGGCGCAGCAGCACCCGGGTGGTTTCACCCACTCCCGGTTTGACGAAATTGACCGACTCGATGCCGTATTCGGCCCGGATGGCCTCGATCGCCGCCCAACCGCTGAACGTAGGCTCCCGGTCGGACGCGGCGAGTTCGGCGAGCCCGTCGGACACCTCGATAGCCACCGACGGGAATGCTGCGGCGACGGCGTCCAACAAGATGTTCGAGACATCGCCCTCGGCCAGTTCCCGGTAGAACTTGGCCCCGTGATATTGATCAGCTCGCAGGAATGTGGGATTGAGTACCGTCCGGGAGATCAGTCCGGACACCGTGGAATTCAGGCAAGCAGACGCGATGAGGAAATCATCGCGGGTACCGAACGTGCGGACGCAATGCCCGGGGTCTGCCAGCACCGCGAGGTCGGGATTGAAGGCAATTCCGTACCTGGACCGGAAGTCGTCGATCGCGGCGGTCAGTTCAACTGCGATGGCGCCCTTTCCGGTCCAACCGTCGACGAAGACCACGCCGGCCGGATCATGCTTGCTGGCCAAGTATTTCAGCGCCACGGCGTCGATTCCGCGGCCGCGGACGATGGAGAGGGCATAGTGCGGCAGGTCGAGTCCATGGCGGAAATGCGCCCATCGACGCATCAGGATTCCGATGGGTGTGCCGGCGCGCGCCAATGAGGCGAAGACCACCTGGTGCCCGCGTTCCTTCAGCACCAATTCGGTGACCCGGCCGACGGCGAGAGCGAGTCGTTGCGAGGATTCGGCGAGCACCCGGTCGAACAATTGTCGATACTGCTGATCGGGCTGGAACTCAACCGGCAACGATTCTGCGTAGTGCGCGGTTCCCGCCTGGATGGCGGCTTCCCGATCGGCGACAGCGGCTTCCAGATCCAGGTCGGACAGATCGGTGAGCAACCAGCTGACATCGCCCGCTGCATACGAACCGAAGTCCGGGCCGGTCAACGGCGCGGGATCAGCCGGGGCAGGTGACCGAGACGCGGCCAGCAAGGTCACGTCGACCTCGGGAAGCGCCGCCAGCAACACCGGAAACCCGTGAGCTGTCAGCGCACCGATCAATCCGTCCGACGCCCGGAGGGCGGCGGTATCGGCGGCCGCATCGACCACCACGATCACCAGGTCGGGGTCCTCGACATGGACCCGGGTTTCGCCCGTCGGCTCCGTGCTGACGTTGTAGACGAATCGCGGAACCCCGGCGTCGCCCTCCGGATCGGCGTATCGGAACTGCCGCCGGACCGGGTAGCCCTCGGCGTCCACCGGCAGCACCGGCGACCGCGTGGTCGACTGGAAGCTGATGTCCAGTCGTGGGTCGTGTGCCAATGATTGGGCCAGCCGCAGCGGCAGGTACATCAGTTCCTCGGTGCCCAGCACGAGGATCCGTCGTGATCCGGTGGCCCGGACCGCTGTGGCCAGCACGGCCGCAGCGGCCGTCACCGCCGTGTCGACGGCGGGTTGATCGGCCGCGGTGAGGCCGTGCCGGCCGCCGTCGGGCAGTTCGGGCGGCCAGGGCAGGGCTACCCGCGTCGCCTGGGGCGCCGGGTCCTGGCTTGCCGCAGCACTCGTGTCACCGCTGTCGGACACCGCCACCTCGGAGCTCACCGCAGCGAGCAGCCCGTCGGGGAGGTCCACCCGCCCCCGGGACAATGACACCACGTCGATGCGGCAGTCGAGTGCCACGGCCAGGTCGTGCAGGCGCCGCTCGTCGTCGGAACTGCGGAGATCGATCAGCGATGCCACCACGTAGCGACGCCTCCGCCGCCGCTGGTGCACAGCCACAATGGTGCCGAGCGCCGTTGCGCCAGTGGACAATTCGTCGTCGACCAGCACGAGCGTGTCGGAAGAATCCAGCAGTCCCGGGGGCACCGGCAGCAGCAGGTGGCTGGTGGCGTGCGAATGGCCCTCCTCGAACGTGCCGGCCACCGGAACGCCGGGAACCATCCGGCG
>CAXSEW010000021.1:0-17028 GCA_964236185.1 uncultured Nakamurella sp.
GGGCCAGTGCCGTCCAGGTTTCGACAACGGTGGCGGGGTTGAGGGACATCGTGTCGATGGGTTGGTCCAGGAGCCATTGGGCGAGGTCGGGGTGGTCGCTGGGCCCTTGTCCGCAGATGCCCACGTACTTGCCGCGGGCTTTACAGGCCTGGATGGCGGCGGCGAGCATGTACAGCACGGCGGGGTCCCGTTCGTCGAAGCCGGCGGCGACGAGAGCGGAGTCCCGGTCCAGACCCAAGGTGAGTTGGGTCATGTCGTTGGAGCCGATGGAGAACCCGTCGAAGTAGTCGAGGAACTGATCGGCCAGGACGGCGTTGGACGGCACCTCGCACATCATGATCACCTGCAGGTCGTTGTCGCCGCGGCGCAGGCCGTGCTGGGCGAGGAGGTCGATGACACCGGCCGCTTCGCTGAGGGTCCGGACGAACGGGATCATGATTTTGACGTTCGTCAGGCCCATCTGGTCGCGGACGTATTTGAGGGCTTCAGCTTCCATCGCGAAGCAGTCGGCGAAGTCCGGGGACAAGTAGCGGGCGGCGCCTCGGTAGCCGATCATCGGGTTCTCTTCGTGCGGCTCGTACCGGTCGCCGCCGATCATGTTGGCGTATTCGTTGGATTTGAAGTCCGACATCCGCACGATGACGGGCTCGGGTGCGAATGCGGCGGCGATGGTGGCGACGCCTTCGGCGACGCGTTGCACGAAGAACGCCCGTGGGCTGTCGTACGCGGCGACCGCGGCGGCGACCTGTTCCCGGACCGGCCCGGTCAACGACTCGAAGTCCAGCAGCGCTTTGGGGTGGATCCCGATCTGCCGGTTGATGATGAACTCGAGTCGGGCCAGTCCGACGCCGTGGTGCGGTAGCCGGGAGAACGCGAACGCCTGCTCTGGAGTGCCGACGTTCATCATGATCTTCACCGGTATATCGGGCATCGCCTGCAGGGTGGTTTCCGCGACGGCGAAGTCCAGGACGCCGGGGTAGATGTAGCCGGTGTCCCCTTCGGCGCAGGACACCGTCACCGGCTGCCCGTCGGACAGTTGGCTGGTGGCGTCGCCGGTGCCGACGACGGCGGGGATGCCCAGTTCGCGGGCGATGATCGCGGCGTGGCAGGTCCGGCCGCCGCGGTTGGTGACGATCGCCGAGGCGCGTTTCATGATCGGTTCCCAGTCCGGGTCGGTCATGTCCGCGACCAGCACATCGCCGGGGGTGAAGGTGTGCATCTGGTCGATGGCGGACAAGATCCGCACCTGGCCGGCGCCGATCTTCTGCCCGATAGCCCGGCCCTCGATCACCGGCGCCGGCGGCGCTGCGGCCAGGCGGTAGCGGATCAAGGTGCCGGCGGCCTGCCGGGATTTCACCGTTTCCGGTCGGGCCTGCAGGATGTACAGCCGGCCGTCGACGCCGTCCTTGCCCCATTCGATGTCCATCGGGCGGCCGTAGTGTTCTTCGACGGTGAGGGCCTGGCGGGCGAGTTCGGTGACGTCTGCGTCGGTCAGGCTCAGCAGGTTCCGCTGGGCGGCGGGGACGTCGACGAACTCGGTGGTCCGGCCCACCGTCGGGTCGGTGGTGTACACCATCTTGGTGGCCTTCCCGCCGATCCCTCGCTTCAAGATGGCGGGCCGTCCGGCCCGCAGCGCGGGCTTGTAGACGTAGTACTCGTCGGGGTTGACGGCGCCCTGGACCACCCCCTCGCCCAGCCCGTAGGCGGAGGTGATGAAGACGGCGTCCTGGAAGCCGGATTCGGTGTCCATGGTGAACATGACACCGGAGGCGGCGAGGTCGGATCGGACCATTTGCTGCACACCCGCCGACAGGGCGACCGTCTCGTGTTCGAAGGCGTGGTGCACGCGGTAGGCGATGGCCCGGTCGTTGTACAGGGAGGCGAACACTTCCTTGATCGCCAGCAGCACCGCGTCGATCCCGCGGACGTTGAGGAACGTTTCCTGCTGCCCGGCGAACGAGGCGTCCGGCAGATCCTCCGCGGTGGCGCTCGAGCGAACCGCGAACGAACGATCGGCGTCGCCGGCCGAGAGCTGCTGGTAGGCGGCGCGGATGTCTTCGTCCAGGTCGACGGGGAACGGCTGCGCCACCACCGCTGCCCGCAGCCGGGTCCCGACCGCGGCCAACGCCTGCACGTCGTCGGTATCTAGGCCGTCCAGCTCGGTCTTGATCATCTCTGCGAGGTCGGTCTGGTTCAGGAACCGCCGGTAGGCATCGGCGGTGGTGGCGAACCCGTTCGGAACCGCCACCCCAGCCGCGGCGAGATGACCGACCATCTCGCCGAGGGAGGCGTTCTTCCCGCCCACCTGGTCCAGGTCACCCAGACCGACGTCGGCGAACCACCGCACCGTCGGCGTCGGAATCGGAATGGGGGTAGAGCTGGTTGCGGTCATAGCGTTTCCCTTTCGGCGTTGACCGGGAAGGTGGAGATCTGCTGGAGTATGACGGTCGACATCTCCTCCACCGACTTCGCGGAGGAGTTGATCACCGGGATGCGGTGCGCGGCGAACATCGCCTCCGCGCGTCGCAGCTCGTAGGTGCACTGCTCCAGCGAGGCATACCGAGAGTTCGGGCGGCGTTCCTGCCGCACCTGGGCCAGCCGCGCCGGGGTGCTGAGCATCCCGAAGCACCGCTGCCGCAAAACCCGGATCGGCGCCGGCAACTCCGGGCTGGTGAGATCCTCATCAACCAGCGGATAGTTGGCGACGAACACCCCGTGCTGCAGCGCGAGGTACATGGTGGTCGGCGTTTTGCCGCAGCGGGACGGGGCGACCAGGATGACGTCGGCCTTGCCCAAAGCGCGCATGCTCTGCCCGTCGTCGTGTTCGATGGCGTACTCCACCGCCGCCATCCGCGAGTTGTACCGCTTGATGTCGCCCACGCCATGCAGCCGGGCCGGCACCCGCAGGCCCTTCACACCCAGGATCGACTCCACCTGCGCCATGTGCAGGCCAAAGAAGTCGATGATCGGGCAGCGGGAGCGGAGCAACTCCGCCCGGATCTCATCGACCGCCGCGGTGGTGAACGCCAACGGCGTCACAGGACCGTCCATCGCCGCATCCAATATGCCGACCACCCGTCGGGCCTCCTCCACGGTGGAGATGAACGGGATCAACCGACGCTCGAACAACAGATCGGGGAACTGGATCAACAGCGCGTTGCCCATCGTCTCCGCGCTGATACCCGTGCTGTCGGACAGGAAAAACACCGGCACCACCGCAGGCGACCCGTTGTCGGTTCGGTCGGCTGTCACGAGAGCTCCGGAGCCGGTCCTGATCAGACCGCTGCAGTGATGTCGCTGATCGCGGCGATAATTTCCTGGTGGACCAGCGGCACAGGACGGTTGCCGTCGATCCGGATCACCAACGGCCCGTAGAACCGCAGCAACGGCTCGGTGGCCTCGTGGTAGATCGCCAACCGCCGGGAGATCACCTCCGCGATGTCATCACCCCGGCCACGCTGCAACGTCCGGCGTAGCAACTCCCCGTCAGGAACGGTCAGCAACACCACCGCGTCCAGCCCGTCGCCCTCCACCTGGGCATCGAGCCACTGCGCCTGCTCCGAAGTCCGGGGGAAACCGTCCAACACAAACCCCTGTTGGGCATCTGGCTCCAACAGCCGCGCCGCCAGCATCACTTGCGTCACCGAATCGGGTACCAACTCCCCCGCCGCCAGAGCGGCCGCGACCTGCATACCCATCGACGTCCTGGCAGCGATGTTCCCCCGGAAAATGTCGCCCGTCGACACATGCGGCACCCCCCAATAGGACGCCAGCAACGCGGCCTGGGTGCCTTTACCAGCACCCTGAGGACCGAACATCAGTACTCTCACGCTCGTCTTCTTTCTGTGTGCGGGTAACTGTCGTTCACCCACATCCCGATCGAAACCTTGCCGGTTAGTTAGGTGATGGTCGGCGTTGCGGTGGTGTGGTTAGGTGCAGGACGTGACGCACGACGTCGTCTGGTTCCTCTTCGGGGATGAAGTGGCCGCAGTTCGGGACCGAGCCACCAGTGACTGTTTCGGCGACAAGCTGCATCATGTGTTGCACTGCGTCGCCCTGCGCTTTCGCGCCGCCCAGCGCCACCACCGGCACCGTCACCTTGTTCAGCATCAACGGTGTTGTCTGCTCCATGGTGGTGAAGGCAGCTCGGTACACACCCATGGCGCCAAGGACCCCTTCGAGGCCGGAGAAGGTGCGGAGCGTCTCCTCGACTGCTGCCGGCTCGATCGCGTCATGACTGCCTTGATCCCGGTCGTAGAACCAGGTGAGGAAGGCACGTTCGTTGCCGACCACGAGCCGCTCCGCCGCCCCAGGCGCCAGTGGCAGGAGCCACCACCACAGCGATCCTTGCTGCATGGTTTCCGGCGTGTAGCCGATGATTTTCGCGAGGACGTCGGGAAGGATGACTGGCTCCTCCATGTACAGGAGGCCGGCGATCTCGGAGGGGTGGTCGGCGGCCCAGAGCAGGGCCGCGGGTGCCCCCATGTCGTGGGCTACCAGGAGGATCGGCTGCCCGGCGCCGAAGTTAATCGCGTGGACGAGCGCGCGGAATTCTTCCGCCAGCGCCCGGCCGTCGTAACCCTCTGTGCCAGATGGTTTATCGGAATCTCCGTAGCCGCGCATGTCGGGTGCGAGCACGGCTAGCCCCGCCGCGGCCAACGCGGGCATCACCTTGCGCCAGACGTAGGACGTACCGAGAAATCCGTGCCATAGCAGCACTGGGCGTCCGGTCGGGTCGCCGCCCAGCCGGTAGTGCAGGCGGACCCCGTCGATGTTGGTCGTGTGACTGGTGTAACCCGCAATCGAGGCGGCTGACACGGTTGCTCTCCCTTCGTCGTCTCCTGGTGGCACTGATCGCTGGTAATGCACCTTCCACCGCAGCAGTGTCGTTGCTGCAGCGGGAGCGAGGGTCGTCGGTGCAGTGCTCAGCGAAAGCCGGCGGTCACGCCGCCGTCGATGGAGTAGTTCTGTCCGGTGACCCAGCTCGATTCGTCGGAGGCGAGGTAGACGGCGAGATAGGCGATGTCGTCGCCGAGGCCTGGGCGGCGGATGAGGTGCATGTTCATCTGGAAGGCGCGGAGTTCGTCGCCGACGGCCGCGTCGGTGCCGGGTGATTTGACGAACCCGGGTGAGATGGCGTTGGCGCGGATGCCGTCGGGGGCGCCTTCGGCGGCGAGGGTTTTGGTCAGTCCGATGACACCGCCTTTGGCTGCGGCGTGCGCCGCCTGGCCCAGGGGTGCGATCCCGCGGATCCCGGACATGGAGGCAGCGTTGATGATGGAGGCTCCGTCGGCCTGTCGTAGGTATTTCCAGGCGGGGTGGGTGGTGTGGAAGATGATGTCCAGTTCAACGCGCATGACGTGCCGCCATGTTTGCAGGGTCATGTCGGCAAACGGGGCGAAGCCGTGGCCGGCGGCGTTGTTGTACAGCACGTCGATCCCGCCGAGCCGGTCCGCGGCTTGTTCAACCCATTGTTCGGCGGCGTCGGGGTCGCTGATGTCGACGGTGTGCCCGGTGACGTCGTACCCCTGGTCTTGGAGCACGGCGGCCGTGCGTTGCGGGGCGCCGTCCTGCACGTCGCAGCCGACGATCCGGGCGCCTTCACGGGCGAACATGGCCTGCGCCGCCTCGCCTTGGCCGCCCGCGGTGCCGGTGATCAGAACACGTTTGCCTTCGAGACGCATATCGAGCTCCTAAGTTCGCAGAATGTGGGATCGACTCGAATAGGGGCACCGGTTGTCCGCCCGTGATGAGGCCGGGCGGACAACCGGTGGTGAGACGGTTCAATTGCCCTGGGCGGCGGACAGAGGCTGGGTAGCGGCGGCGAGGTTGGCCCACAATTTTGTGATGAGCGGCTTGTAGAAGGCGGCCTGACCGGCCGGTGAGGCATCGCGGGCGACCAAATCGGCGACGTTGGCTTTGGTGACGACCGTTGATCCTGGGCTGATCCAGCCGGCTGGGGGGACTGCTCCGTTGCGGGCTGCTTCGGTGAGCAGCCGGATTGCTGTGTAGCCGATGACATAATAGTTTTGGGCGAGGCAGACCGCGACGGTGCCGCCGGCGATGCCGGCGAGTACGCCGGGGGAGGTGTCGGAGGTGCCGATGGCGAACTTGCCGCCGGTCACCTGCTTAGCTTTGATCATCGAGTCCCCGTCCTGGTTGCAGGATCCCAAGGCCAGGACGGCCTTAGGGTGGGCCCGCATTTCCTGCTCCCAGGCGGCGAAGTTCTGCGACGGGATGGCCTGCGAATTGAAGGGTGCCAACACCGTCGCCTGGGGCAGCAGCTTCTTTGCCGTGTCCACCATGGCGCCGACCGTCAGTTTGAGCGGGTCGGACTGCACCGTACAGATGCCGATGATCACCTCGCCGGTAGTGGAAGGCCCGAGGTTGGCTGCCTTGATGGTTTCGGTGGCCAGTTGGGTGCCCAGCGCTGCGGCGTCGTTGCCGACGTAGGTTTTGACGGTGGTGCCCTTGAGGGGTACGGAGTTGAAGGCGACGGTGTTCCCTTTGGTCTTGGTGACGGCGTCCCCGATGGCGCGGGTCCATAAGGCGGCCGGTTCGTCGCCCAGGGCGATCCCGTCGACGCCGCTGGCCAGGTAGTTGCTGACCTGCGCCATGGCGCCGGGCGGGTCGAAGGTGGACGGCGCGCTGGCGTCGAGGGTGGCGCCTAGCTCTTTCGCCGCGGCTTGGCCGCCGGCCTGCGTCTCGGCGGTGAACGGCAGCCCGGCGAGGAGCAGTTCCATCGCCAGATGGACTGGCTTGCCCGAGGCGGCCGCTGAATTGCCGGCCGCGCTGGCCGAGCTGGATGTTCCCCCTGCGGCGGGGGCAGCGCTCGAGCTCGACGCCGAGGTGGGGGAGCTTGTCGACGTGCTGGACCCGCACCCGGTGAGCGCGAGGAGCAGCGAGAGCCCAGCGGCGTAGGCAGCGGTGGCGCGGGTGGGAGTGAATCGGTGGCGCAGGGTCATGACGTACTCCTTCATGTGATGGCGGCGGGTGAGACGAGAACACCGGTGTTGATGGCTTCCAGGAGGTGGTGGGCGGTCAGTTCCTCGCCGGGGATGGAACCGGCGGCTTGCCCGTGGAAGAACACCACTGCCCGGTCTGCGACGTCGCAAAGCTCGTCCAAGTCGCTGGAGACGATGAGAACGATGGCGCCTTCATCGGCGAGTTCGCGGATGACCTGGTGCATTTGCGCTCTGGTGCCCACATCCACCCCGCGGGTGGGGTCGTCCAACAGGTACACCGAGGGCCGGGCTTCCAGCCATTTCGCGAAAACAACTTTTTGTTGATTGCCCCCGGAGAGAGCCCGAACAGGGAGGTCGATCCGGCCGGGTCGGATGTCAAGTTGGTTGACGCGGGCGGCGGCTTGTTTGGTGATGGTGGAGTTCCGCAGTAGCAGCCGGTCCACCGCCAGGGCCAGCGTCCGGACGACGGCGATGTTCTCGCGGACGCTTTGGTCGGCGAACAGACCGATGCGGCCGCGGTCAGCGGGGATGAACGCCACCCCGGCGGCCACAGCCCCCGCGATCGTCCGTGGGCCCGGTCGACCGCTGGGAAGTACGACCTGGCCCGAGTCAGGGGGTAGTTGGCCGTAGACGACGTCGAGGACCGCGTGGGCGCCGGAGCCCTCCAATCCGGCCAAGGCCACGATTTCACCCGGATGTATCTGCAAGGTTAATGGTTGCAGCACGCCGGTGACCGTCACGTCGCGAAAGACCAACCCCTTTTCACTGGCATCACCGGTTGGTGGTGCGTCGGCCGTGGGGTTGAGCCGCCTGGTCAACGGTGCCAGTGCAGGCCGTTCGCCGAGCATCGCGTCGATTGCGGTGCGGGGAGTCAGCTGCTCGCGGGGTACGGCGTCGAGGATGGTGCGGCCGTCACGGAGCACGGTGATGGTGTCTGCGATGGCGAAGATGTCTTCCAGGAAATGAGAAACGAACACGATGCCGACCCCGGAGCTGCGCAGGTCCCGAACGACTTGGAGGAGCCGCTGCGTCTCGCCGGCGTCCAGCGCCGAGGTCGGTTCGTCGAGGATGAGGATCCGTGGTTGCCGTAGCAGGGCGCGGCAGATCTCCACCCGTTGACGCTCACCCAGGCGCAGCAGTCCAAGTGGGCCGTCGAGGTCCTCATCCAGACCGACCATGCGTAGGTATGGCCGGGCGCGGCGGCGCATCTCGCGCCGGCTGATCAGCGGTCCGCGGCGGGGCTCCCGGGTGAGGAACAGGTTTTCCAGTACATCGAGCTGAGCGAAGACGGTGAGTTCCTGCGCGACCCAGGCGATGCCGTTGTCGGCGGCGGCGCCGGTGTCGGCGAAGTTGACCTGCTGCCCGTCGAAGTGCACTTCTCCTTCGGTGGGTTGTTCCGCGCCGGCGAGGATTTTCATCAGCGTTGACTTGCCGGCGCCGTTTGCGCCCAGCAGGGCGTGGACTTCGCCGGAGCGGATATGGATCGAAACATCCTGCAGCGCGATGACGCTGCCGTACCGTTTGCTGACGTTTTTCGCCTCGTACATGTCGGGTCAGCCCCCGGCCCGGGTCTGGCGGATGGCGCGGCGCCGCCGTACCACACCGTCGGCGCTGACCGCGACGAGGATGGTGGCGCCGGTGACGACGCCGCTCCAACTCGGATCGACGGAGAAGTACACCAGCCCACCGCTGATGGTGACGATGACCAAGGTGCCGATCAGGGCACCTGGGACGCTGCCGGAACCTCCGGTGACGGCGGTACCGCCGATGATGACGGCGGCGATCACCTGGAGTTCCAATCCGCTGCCCAGGGTCGGGTCGGCGCCCTGGAAGTAGGCCAGGCCCAGCACCCCGGACAGGCCGCAGAGGGCGCCGACGAGCAGCAGCGCCTGCAGCCTGGTGCGGCCGACCTTGATTCCGGAGAATCGGGCGGCGGCCTGATTGGAGCCGACGGCGCGCACTCTGGCGCCGAATGGGGTGCGGCGGAAGGCCACTGTCATCAGCGCGCCGACGATGACGACGACGACGACGGCGGTGGGGATGCCCAACAGGTTGCCGCCGAGCACTTTGAAAAAGCTGCTGTCCAGCGGTAGTCCGGCGATGGCCTGGGAGTGGGTGACCACGGTGGCCAGCCCGCGGAATGCCGTCAAGGTGCCGAGCGTGACGATGATGACCGGAATCCGAAACGTGTTGGCGAAGAACGCGTTGACGGCTTCCAGCAGCATTCCGATCAGGGGTCCGGTGAGCAGCGCCAGCCAGGGCGGCATGCCGTTGGCCATCAACTGGCCGCTGATCAGGGCGCTCAGCCCGAAGACCGAACCCACGGACAGGTCCAACTCGGTCATCGCGAGCAGGAACACCATGCCGAAGGCGATGAGCGCGACGAACGCCGCGGAGCGGATCAGACCCAACAGGGCGTCCTGGGCCAAGAAGTTCGGGTGAACGACGCCGATGAAGACGACGAGCACCACGAGCACCGTGGTGATACCCAATTCCTCGCGCGCGAAGACCCGACGAACCAACGGCCCGATGGGTGAAGCGCTCCGCCCAGCGGGGACTGCCGGATGCTGCGGGTCCTTGCTCGGCTGACCGGCCGGCGGTTCATCGACCGGTGCCGAGTTCGGGGTGGTGTGGCTGCGGCTCATACGTCTCCTCCTGAACGTCTGCGGTGACGCGTGGGGGAAGTCTCTATAGAGAACGTCGAGTTGTCAAGACCCACAGCGAGGACGAGGATTCTTTTCTATCGAGGACTTCAGGCTGAGCCAACTGTCGTCGGGTTACCTGAGTGACGAACAACCGCACTAAGACTGGGAAGCAAGGAGTTTTGAGATCAGCCTTGCGCTCAACCACTAGACCTCTATAGAGTCACCGCCACCAAGCTCAAGCTCAGATCAATGACGTTCAGACGGTGAGGGAGCATGTCTACAGAGGCAGCACAAGTGATCGAAGTGGTTCCAGCGCCGGTGGGGCAATACCAGCTCGCCAGCGCCACCGTCGGCGATGCACCCACGGTGGTGCTCGTCGTGGGGTCGCAGGCGTACCGGCTCAACGACCTCATCGAGGAAACCGTCGCGCCGCAGCACCTGAGCGCGCTGCTGGCCGATTGGCCGCGCTGGCATCCGGTGGTGACCGCTGCGGCGGCCCGGGCGCCGGGTGACGCATCCCCGGTCCACCCGCAGGGCTGGCTGCCGCCGGTGAACCCGGGCAAACTCGTCTGCATCGGCACCAATTACCACGGGCACCTGCGGGAGATGGGGACAACTCCGCCTGCCCTGCCCTACAGCTTCCTCAAGCCGGTCTCCACCGGGCTGAGCGCTTCCGGGGCGTCGGTGATGCTTCCCATCGGGCCGAAAATGGTGGACTGGGAGGCCGAACTGGCGATCGTCATCGGCAGCCGGTTGCACAACGTCACAGGTCCTGCCGTGCTGGACGCAGTCGCCGGCTACACCATCACCAACGACCTATCGGCGCGGGACTGGATCGTTAACCGGCCCAAGGAAGTGGGCATCGACTGGGTGATGATGAAGGCCTACGACGGGTTCTCACCGATCGGCCCCTATTTCACGCCGAAGGAATTCGTTGCCGACCCGCAGGCGTTGAACATCCGATGCTGGGTGAACGGCGAGCTGAAACAAGACGCCAACACCTCGGACATGGTGTTCGGCGTGCAGGCGATCCTGGAGCACCTCGCCGCCATCATGACCTTGGAACCGGGCGACGTGATCGCCACCGGCACCCCCGCGGGGGTCGGCTTCGGTTCTTCACCGCAACAGTTCCTGCACCACGGCGACACGGTCGCCGTGGAAATCGATGGCCTCGGGCGTCTAGAAACGCTGATGGTCGACCAGAGCGAAGGAGCCCTGTCATGACCAGCCCCACCCCCGCCATGAGTCCGGTGAGCCGGCTGTCGCACATCGCATTGCGCAGTCCCGACGTGGAACGGATGCGGACCTACTACACCGAGATCATCGGCCTGTCGGCCTACGACAACGCCGACGGCAGCGTTTTTCTGGCCAGCGGCGGGCTCGGTCCAGCGCTGGAACTCCGGCCCGGCACCACGGCAGGAATCGACCATGTCGGTTTCGAGTTGACCTCCTCCCGCGAGGAGGAGTTACTCGGCCGCCTGAAACAGCAAGGCGTCACCGTGACCAGCGGCACCGACCTGGAACCGGGCATCACCCGCATCCACGACCTCAACGATGTCGAAGGAAACCACTTGCAACTGTGCGTGGTGGACCAGGACCGGACCGCAGCGGCCCTCGCTGTCACCGGCATCGTCCCGCAGAAGCTCGGCCACATCGCCACCCGCACCAGCAGCGCCGAGGCCGTCACCGCCTTTTATGAGCAGGCCCTAGGTTTCCGGTGGTCGGACTGGATGGGCGACTTCTTCGCGTTCCTGCGCTGCAATGTCGATCACCATTCGGTGAACTTCATCAACGCCTCCCGGCCGGGGCAGATGCACCACTTCGCCTTCGAACTCGAAGATGTCAGCCATGTCTCCGCGGCCTGCGACGCCCTCGCTGCCCGCAACGTTCAACTGCTGTGGGGGCCAGGGCGGCACGGCGTGGGACACAACGTGTTCACCTACCACAAAGATCCCGACGGCAACGTGGTCGAACTGTTCTGCGACCTTGACCGGATGGCCAGTGAGGAACTGGGCTACTTCGAACCGCGCCGCTGGCACACCGACCGGCCGCAGCGCCCCAAACACTGGATCCCGGACCCGGACTCGGCGAACCTGTGGGGTCCCCAAGCACCGGAAGGGTTCATGTCATGACCACGGCCACCTCTCCCTTGCGCCGCACCAGCCTGTCCCACGTGGCGCTACGCACCCCGGACGTCGAGGCGATGTCACAGTTCTACGCCCGCACGATGGGCCTGATCGCCGAACAAGACCACAACCCAGACGGGCGGGTGCAGCTGGGGTGGGGGCAGGGCCACCACGCGTTGGAGCTGGTACCCGGCCCGGCCGGGCTCGACCACGTCGCGTTCGAGGTGGCCGATGCCGGCGGCCACGAAGCGGTCGCGGAGCGGCAACGCGACCGCGGCGTGCCCGTCGTCGAACTCAACGACGCAGCGGGGACGCTCGAGGTGACAGATCCCGACGGAAACGCGGTCCGGCTGCACGGAGTGGTGCCGCGCGGCGGGGAGCACACCGCCGATTCTGGGCGCCGGCCACTACGCATCCAGCACGCCACCTTCGCCACCGCTTCGATGGAACCGATGGTCGATTTCTACGTCGGTCTCGGCTTCACCATCACCGACCGAATGGACAAGGGTTTCACCTGGCTGCGCTCCAACGTCGAGCATCATTCGATCGCCATTGTCGACACCGGACGCAGCGGCGGACTGGATCACTACTCCTGGGACCTGGCCGAATGGGAAGACTTCAAAACCTGGGCGGACCGGCTCACCGACCTCGGGGTGACCGTCCAATGGGGTCCAGGGCGACACGGGCCCGGTGGAAACCTCTTCGTCTTCTACGACGACCTCGATGGCAACCACATCGAACTGTCCGCCGAAATGGAACGGTTCTTCGACGACCGCGCCCAATACGAGCCGCGGACGTGGGACGCCGCCCCGTCCACCGTCAACCTCTGGGGCGGCCAGGTTCCACGCTGGCGCACAGTGTGAAGGAGTCCCCGATGCGGTTCGCTTCATGTCTGCACGCAAGCCGGCCGTTCGCCGCCGCGATCCTCGACGACCTTGCCATCCCCCTGGAAGGCATCGACGAACTCGGCACCGCCACCCCCACCAACGTTCTCACGGACCCGCCGCTGCGCCACGCCGACGCGGTCCCGCTCGCCGACGTGACGCTCCGACCGGTCATTCCCCGCCCCGGGAAGATCATCTGCGTGGGTCTGAACTACCTGAGCCACGTCGGGGAAACCGGCCGCGACACCCCCGAATATCCAGTGCTGTTCACCAAATTCGCCGAATCACTCGTCGGCCCCACCGACCCGATCATGGCCCCACCAGAATCGGTGCAGCTGGACTGGGAAGCCGAACTGGCCGTCGTCATCGGCCGCGCCGGCCGACGCATCACGCCCGGCAGCGCCCTGGAGCACGTCGCCGGCTACACCATCGCCAACGACATCACCATGCGCGACTACCAGTACAAGACACACCAGTGGCTGCAAGGTAAAACTTGGGAACGTTCAACGCCGCTCGGTCCCTACCTGGTCACCCCGGAGGAAGTCGGCGACGTGGCTGCGCTGCAACTGCAACTGACCGTCAACGGCGACATCATGCAGCAGGGCAGCCCCGCCCAAATGATGTTCGACGTGCCGACCCTGATCAGCCACATCTCCGAATTCGTCACGCTGGCACCCGGCGACGTCATCCTCACCGGAACACCAGCAGGAGTCGGCTTCCGCCGCAAACCCCAAGTCTTCCTCAGCCCAGGCGACCGGGTCGAAGTGAAGATCACCGGGCTCGGCGCTCTCGATAACACAGTGGTCGCCGAAAACTGATTTCTCCTACCGGGCCGCGCGGCGGCTCGATAGGCCGTCGCTCATGGCTTCCGGGTTCAAGCTGCGGTCGGCTGAACAAGCCGCAGCGCGGTCCGCACAGCAGCGGTGTCCTGTTCCGGGGCGAGTTTCGCCAGGGCGGTCAGCGCTGAACGGGCGTAATGCCGGGCCAGCAGCTCGGATGCCAATCCCGGCTTGCGCGCTCGGCAGGCCGCGGCGATCGCTTCGTGCTCATCATTACCGACCTCCCACGCCCGAGTGGGTGCACCGAACATGCTGGACCGCCGAAACCGTTCGCAGCGTTCCGCTATCGGCTCGATCAGACGCATCACGGCCGGCTCGCAGCCGCCGATCAGATGGCGGTGGAAATCCTGATGGATCGGTTCCCAGGCGTGCAGATCCTCAGCGCTGGCCGCCACTTGCATGGCGTCGAGCAACGCTCGCAGTGCCTCGTCGTCGTCCGCGGTCAGTTTGGGCACGGTCACCCTGATCGCGACCGCCTCGATGAGAATGCGATTGGCGTACACGGCATCGATATCCGCCGGGTCCAACGGCGCCACCTTGGACATGCGGTTGTGTTCGGCGATCAGCAGACCTTCGGCCTGCAACAGACGCATCGCCTCCCGCAGCGGCGTGGTGCTCACCCCCAGCTGACGTGCCAACTTGACCTGGGACAGAATCGCGCCGGCCGCGATCTCCCCGTTGAGCAGCATCTCCCGCAACCGCGTGTACACGTCGTGGGTGTTGTTGACCACGGGACTAGGGGAACGTCCATCTACCTCTGTCGGACTCATACGACAACTCTACAGAGGTAACCGGCAGAAGCACAGCTTCGGGACAACGTTTTGCAGCTTCATCTGAGTCAATCTCTTGACAGGATGCCAGTTCTCGATAGAGTTCTGTGAATGAACCCATGGCCAAGGAAGTCCAAATCGGTGCCTAACCAGTCCCCTGCCCTCGTAGGCTACGGGCCCGACGCGTGAGCGCGTCGCGGCACGACGGCCGTACCGCCGTGATCACCGGAGCTGGCCAGGGCATCGGCCGTGCCTACGCCCAACGCCTGGCCGCCGACGGTGCCCGGGTGATATTGGCCGACATCGCCACCTCAACAGAAACCGAAGCGTTGATCGCCGACGCCGGCGGCCAAGCCTCCTCCGTGCAATGCGACGTCAGCGATCCGCAGAGCGTGGAGAACCTGGCCGCGGCGGTCGCCGAACTGGGCGGCTCCGACATCCTGGTCCACAACGCCGGCATCTACCCACTGCAATACGTGCAGGACATCACCTTCCAGCAATGGCGCCAGGTGATGTCGATCAACCTGGACTCGATTTTCCTGTTGACCCAGGCGTTCCTGCCGCACATGCGCCAGCAGGGCTGGGGCCGCATCGTCGGCATCTCCAGCGGCATGTTCCATGCCGGTTCACCGGGCAGCTTGCACTACGTCGCCAGTAAGGGCGGCATCATCGGCTTCGTCCGCGCATTGGCCGCCGAAGTCGGCGCGGACGGCGTCACCGTCAACGCCATCGCACCCGGCCTGATCCGCTCCCCCGGCACCAGCACCGGCATCCACGACGAAATCGGACTGTTCGACATGGTCCTGCACGCTCAAGCCATCAAACGCAACGGCACCCCCGAGGACTTGACCGGCACCATGTCGTTCCTGTGTTCAGAGGACGCCTCGTACATGACCGGCCAAACGCTGCTGGTCGACGGCGGTCACGGACGCGCATGACCACCGAAGTAGGCGTCGGTTCGCAGGGCACCCCGTCAGCGGCTGGGCTGCCCGGGTTCCGCGGGCTAGAACACATCGGCATCACCGTCTCGAACCTGAAACAGGCGACAGATTTCTTCTCCGAAGTGCTCGGCTGGCCCGTCGTCTACGCGTTTGCCCCACCGTCGGATCCCGTCGGCGACTTCATGGCCGTGAACTTCGGGTTGCATCCGCGGGCCGAGGTCCGAGAATTGGCCCACGTCCGTACCCCGCTGCTCAATCTGGAACTGTTCGAGGGCACAGCCCCCGACCAAACCACCGCCTGGCCACGGATGCTGGACATCGGCGGACTGCATCTCGCCGTCTACGTCGACGACATCCAGGCCGCAGTGACGTATCTGCTTGGTCATGACTGCCGGGCCTTCGGCGACGTCAAAAACTTCGCCGGGCCGGAGGGCGGCGACGGGGCACGGTTCGTGCACCTCAGAACACCGTTCGGCATGCACCTGGAGCTCGTCACCTACCCGCACGGTCGCCACTACCACCAACAGGCAGCGCTGCTCACCTTCAACCCCGCGAAACCCGATGCCCTCGCTGCTGCCGCCATCACCGGCGCCCGGTCGTAACGATTGGTTGCGGTCGTCAGGGCGTTCGCTCGACGTTTTCAACAAGGACCGTACAAGCGGTACCTATCTGGTGTTTGGCTGCCGACTTGGGTTCAGGCCGTCTTCGGGATGATGGCTTGATGTTCGGTGTCCATGGCACGTTCAGGGCATGAACTTGCCGCCGTCGACGTTGACGGTCTGTCCGGACATGAAATCGGCGTCAGGAGAGGCGAGGAAGAACACCGCACCAACAAGGTCCTCTGGGTGCTCGTCCCGCTGGATAGCCCGGGTGGCCCGCTGCGCCGCCAGCAATCCGGGCGGGAAATGGTCGCGCACGGCGTCGGTGACGGTCAACCCCGGCGTGACCACGTTGACAGTGATTCCGTAGTCCCCGACGGCTCTGGCCAGCGACCGGGAGAACCCGACCACGCCGGCCTTGGCTGCGACATAGTGCGACTGGCCGGCGGCACCGGCGAACACCGAACCGGATCCGAAATTGATGATGCGTCCCCACTGGCGGTCTTTCATCAAGGGCAGCAGTGCGTGTGTCATCAAGAACGGTCCGGTGAGGTTGATGTCGATGACCCGGCGCCATTCGTCGGCGGTCATCTCCTCAAAAGCGCGCAGCGGGAAGTAACCCGCGCAGTTGACCAGGACGTCGACCCGGCCGGTGTGCTGGCGGGCGAGATCAGCGATCCGCAGACAGTCCTGCTCGAAGGAAATATCGGCCGCGGCCAGCAGCAGTGAGTCGCCCGGGTGGACGACCTTCAGGTGCTGCAGAGCTTCGTCGTTGACGTCGGTCGCGATCACGGTGTCGGAGTTCGCAAGGAAACGATCCACCAGGAGCGCGCCTACCCCGCCGGCAGCGCCGGTGATGACCACCACGCGGCCCTGCCTCATCGTATGCTCGATAACCACGATGGGCTGACCCGCGTGGCAACAGCAACGCGGTATGGCCTGCGCAGGTGTCGGGTCATGCGGGTTCGTCGTTGACCAGAAGGACGCGTCCGAATTGTTGCCCGGTATCCAGGTGATCGTCGGCCTTGGCGGCTTCTGCGAACGGGTAGCTGCTGTCGATGACCGGCTTCAAGATCCCGGCGGCGACCATGTCGACAAGTTTCGCCATGTCCGCCTTGGTGCCCTGGACGTAGAACAGCAGGCTGATGAGGTCGCGGTAGAGGTGACGGATGTTGAGGGCGACTTCCAGTCCGGTGGTGCCGCCGGAGCAGAACAGGCGACCGCCGCGGCCCAGGCAGTTGATACTGGCCTGGAGGGTG
>CAXSEW010000022.1:0-16575 GCA_964236185.1 uncultured Nakamurella sp.
ATGTTCGTCGAACCCGGGAACACCATCACCTACTCGCTCTACGTGCCCGGCTCCCTGGTGGAGGGGCTGTCCTTCGCCGCTTCCTACGCTTTCCTGGACGACTGGGTGCTCGGCGCCCTGCGCGACGTCGGGATCGACGCGAAGTACGTGCCGCTCAACGACATCGCCTCACCGGCCGGCAAGATCGCCGGCGCCGCGCAGAAGCGGCTGGTCGGTGGAGCGGTACTGCACCACGTCACGATGGCGTACGACATCGACGCCGACAAGATGGGCGAGGTGCTGCGAGTGGGCCGGGAGAAGTTGTCGGACAAGGGCATCAAGAGCGCCAACAAGCGGGTCGACCCGCTGCGGTCGCAGACCGGCCTGAGCCGGCAGGCAATAGTCGACGCGATGATCGCGCACTTCGAAGGGCGCTACGGGCTGACGCCGGTGACCCTGGACGAGCAGACCCTGGACGAGTCGGCTGCGCTGGCGGTCAGCAAGTTCTCGACGCCGGAATGGACGGCGCGCGTCCCCTAGTCGGCTCGGGCACCCGGGCAATGACCGGAGCCACCTTCAGCAGCGGCCGGCCGAACCGGTGCAAGGATGGCCAGCATGACCGCAGCCAGTTCGCCCGTTCGTGTCGGCATCGTCGGAACAGGTTGGCGCGCTGACTTCTTCGCCCGGCTGGCCCTGGCAGTGCCGGATCAGTTCGAGTTGGTCGGCGTGGTGTCCCGGCGCGCGGAGTCCGCCGACCGGGCCGCCGCCGACTGGGGTGTGACCGCCTATCCGACGCCCGCCGACCTGGTGCGCGCCCAGCGACCCGGGTTCGTGGTGAGCTCGGTGCCGTGGGGCGCCAACCCCGACGTGATCCGGGCGCTGGTGGAGGCGGGTACCGCCGTGCTCACCGAGACACCGCCCGCTCCGGACGCCGAGGGCCTCCGCCACCTGTGGGCGGCGGTCGGCGCGGCCGACCGGGTGCAGGTCGCGGAGCAGTACCTCGCGCTGCCGGGCCACGCGGCCCGCCGGGCGGTCATCGCCGCCGGCACGGTCGGCACGCCGACGTCGGTACAGGTGTCCTCCACCCACGGGTATCACGCCGTGTCGATGATGCGCGGCTTCCTCGGCGCGCAGGGCGACACCGTCGGCACCGGCCCGGTGACCGTCTCCGCGCACACGTTCAGCGCACCGCTGGTCGACCCCATCGCCCGGGACGGCTGGACCGACGACGACGAGGCGAAGCCGGCGACCACCACCCTGGCGACGATCGACTTCGGCGACGGGCGGTCCGGGCTGTACGACTTCACCGACAACCAGTGGCACAACCAACTCCGCTTCCGCCGGATCCTGATCCGCGGATCGCTCGGCGAGATCTCCGGCGATGAGGTGATCCGGCTCGCCGAGCCGCATGCGGTGGTGCAGTCGAGGATCAGGCGCTATCAGGTCGGGCACGATCTCAACCTGGACGGCCACGACACGGAGCACCTGTCGTTCGACGGCCGGGTGGTCTACCGCAATCCGTTCCTGGGTCGACGGTGGATGGACGAGGAGATCGCCATCGCGACGATGATGACGGGCACGGCGAAGTGGTTGCGCGACGAAGGTCCGGCGCCGTATCCGCTGGCCGAGGGATGCCAGGACCACCTGATCTCGCTGGCCATCGACGAGTCGTCCTCGACCGGGCAGCCCGTCACCACCGCCGTCGAGGCCTGGGCGAAGTAGTAGCCCTGGTCGGAGTAGCCGGCGGTCAGCCGTAGATCCGGGTCGGCCGCACCAGCACCGCCACCCGGCGCTGTTCGAGCATGGCCGCGTCGTACTCCGGCCAGTCGTCGTGGCTGCCGCCGGCCGCTACGAAGATCTCGCGCAGCAACAGCCGGAGCCGCTCGGCGTCCACGCCACCGTGCGGATCATCCGGCCCGATCAGCTCGGCGATGCCCTCGACGGCGCCCCATGACCACCCGGACCTGAAAGTCGCGGTCAGAGCGGGCCGCTGCCGCAGGTTTCGCAGCTTCGCCGGTCCGTAGGTGACGAACGCGAGTGCCCGGTCGCCGGTGACCGGATGGTCCAGCACGCCGGCGTTGACCAGCGACGTCTGCGGGATTCCGTTCGCCTGCACCGTCGCCACCACCGCCAGGTACTGCTCCCGCGCAGCCAACTCCATCACGTCCGCGAGCGTCTTGTGCATGCATGAAGTGTGCAACGACCAGAGCCATCACGCGACAACGCGTCAGCCGGAGGACAACGATGACCGCGAAGCCGCGCCGGCGTCACCGGCCGGACGCCCACCAGCCGGACGTCGGCAAGTCGTACTGGAACCACAATGCGGCCTACCACCCGTGGATCGAACGGATCGCCCGCCGGCACGGTGGTCGCCTGCTGGACGTCGGCTGCGGCGAAGGCTTGCTGCTGCAACGACTCTCGCCGGCGTTCACGACGGTGGTCGGGGTGGAGATCGACGATGGCTCCGTCTCCCGAGCCCGCGCCAGGCTGGCCGGGATCAGGCACGCGACCGTGGTGCACGGCGACTTCATCGACTACGAGCGCCAGGGCCGGCAGTTCGACGTGATCACCTTCGTGGCGAGCCTGCACCACCTGCCACTCCGAGCGACCCTGGTACGTGCGCGGGAGCTGCTCGCTCCCGGCGGCGACCTGCTGGTCGTCGGACTAGCCGCCCGGTCGACAGTTCTGGACTGGGTGCTGTCGGGGCTGGCTCTGCCGGTCGTCCGGACGGCCAGCGTGCTCCACCGGGAGGCGCGGACCGTCGGCGTGCCCGTCGCGAGCCCGCACGAGAGCCTGCGCGAGATCCGGGTCGCGACCCGCGCCGTCCTGCCCGGGGTGCACATCCGCCGCGCGCTCTACTACCGGTACCTGCTGCGGTGGACGAAGCCGGCCCGCTCCTGACGACGAGCAGCCTCAGCCGACGGCCAGCACGAACGGCAACACCTCTTCGGCGCCGGCTCTGCGCAATTCGCGCGCGGCCACCGCCAGCGTCCAGCCACTGTCCGTGCGGTCGTCGACCAGCAACACCCGCCTGCCGACTACCGCAGCGGGATCGGCCAGCCGGTGCCGACCGAGAACGCCCTTGAGTCGCTGGGCGGAGTTGACCGCGGATGGCGGCGCCGGTTCGTCACTGGTCAGCTCGAATAGCGTCAGCAACGGAACCTTCCGGTAACGGGCCAATCCACCGGCCAGATGGGCGATCACCGCCCCGCGGGTGGCCGAGTCCAGGTAGACGACGCCGTCGACATCGGCCGCCTCCGGCCAGGCATCGAGCACCTGAACCGCCGCGTGCCGCAGCGGGATCGGCGTCTCGCCGTCGGGCGACCCGGCATGCAACAGCTCGCGCAGCGCAGTGCCCCAGCCGATGCCGTCCAGCCGGCCGACCGCCCGGCCGGACGCAGCCCGTTCGCCGACCGGGATCTTGCCGGACAGCGAAATGCCCAACCCGGACATGCCGGTCGGCCACTGCGCGCGAGGGTCCACCGGCACGCCCGGCACCGACAGCCGATCCCGCGCGGCGGTCACCGCCCCGGCGTCCGCGTCGGCGCTCAACTCCAGTCCGCCGCAGTTGTCGCACCGGCCGCAACCCGCCGATCCGGGATCGTCGTCGAGTTGCGCCCGCAGGTAGTTCATCCGGCAACCGGTGGTGTCCTGGTAGCCGATCATCGCCTGCTCTTCGGTCCGCCGGGCCTGCGCGACCCTGGCGTACCGGGCGCCGTCGTAGTGCCAGGGCGCACCGGTGGCGACCCAGCCGCCCTGCACCCGCTGGACGGCGCCGTCCACGTCGAGGACCTTGAGCATCATCTCCAGCCTCGACCGCTTCAGCTGGACCCGCGGCTCCAGCGCAGGCAACGACAGCGGGCGGCCGGCGGACTCCAACTCCGACAGTGTCTGCAGCACATCGAACTCGCCGGGAAAGGCCAGCGAGCCGAAGTACGACCAGATGTCCTGGTCCTCGCGCCCGGGCAGCAGCACAACGGTGGCGTTGTCGACGCCACGCCCGGCGCGGCCGACCTGCTGGTAGTAGGCGATCGGCGAGGCGGGCGCGCCGAGGTGCACGACGAAGCCGAGGTCGGGCTTGTCGAAGCCCATGCCGAGCGCGGAGGTGGCGATCAACGCCTTCACCCGGTTACCCAGCAAATCCTCCTCGGCCTGCAGCCGGTCGGTCTGCTCTGTCTGGCCGGAGTAGGAGGCGACCTGGAATCCGTTGCCTCGCAGGAAGTCGGCGACCTGTTCGGTGGCGGCGACGGTCAGGCAGTAGATGATGCCGGAGCCGGGCAGCTCCGGCAGGTGCTGGGCCAGCCAGGCCAGCCGCGACGGCTGATCGGGCAGCCGCACCACTGCCAGGTGCAGCGACTCCCGATCCAGCGTGCCGCGCAACACCAGCACCGGCTCGCTGTCGGCCACCTGCAGTTGTTCGGCGACGTCGGCGGTGACCCGGGCGTTGGCGGTGGCGGTGGTGGCCAGCACGGGGATACCGGCGGGCAGGTCGGTCAGCAGGGTCCGGATGCGCCGGTAGTCAGGCCGGAAATCGTGCCCCCAGTCGGAGATGCAGTGGGCCTCGTCGACGACGACCAGGCCGGCGGTGGCGGCGAGTTCGGGGAGCACCTCGTCGCGGAAGCCGGGGTTGTTGAGCCGCTCCGGCGAGACCAGCAGCACGTCGACCTCGCCGGCCCGCACCTGCTGGTGCACCTCCGCCCACTGCTGGGAGTTGGCCGAGTTGATGGTCACCGCGGCGATACCGGCCCGCTGCGCCGCCGCGATCTGGTTGCGCATCAGCGACAGCAGCGGCGAGATGATCACCGTCGGCCCGGCACCCTGCTCGCGCAGAAGTGCGGTGGCGACGAAGTACACGGCCGACTTTCCCCAGCCGGTGCGCTGCACCACGAGGGCCCGGCGCCGACCGGCGACCAACGCCTCGATCGCGGTCCACTGGTCGTCCCGGAGCTGCGCGGCGTCCGACCCGACCAGCGCGCGCAGGTGATGTTCGGCCCTGCCTCGGAGCTCGTGCGTCTGGATGGTCGTGCCGTCGGCACTGGTTCCGGCTGTCGTCATGGCCTGCCTCGGTCGGTTGCGTGCGCCGGAGGTCTGCCGGCGAGGTCCACGGTAAACGGCGACCACGACACCGCCCGCCGTTGTCCACAACATCTCCGCCTCGACCGCGGACGGATTCCACGGCGTCATCCACCGGTGGGGCGCCACCTACCGAGCAGTTCGCCGTCGGCTCACCAGTTGTAGGGCAGGAACTTTCCGTTGAAGGTGACCTGGACGCGGTCCTCCGTCGCCGCCCGGTCCCGGGCGACCTCGATGTTGAAGTTGATCGCGCTCATGATTCCATCGCCGAACTGCTCGTGGATCAGCTCCTTCAATGCCGGGCCGTAGACCATCAACGCCTCGTGGAACCGGTAGATCGTCGGATCCGACAGAGCGTCGGCCATCGGGGCACGGTAGGGCTGCAGCTGCAGGGCCTCCACCACGTCCGGGCCGAGGTCGAGCAGTTCGGCCAGGGCGACGGCGTCGGCCTCGGCGACAGGGTGCTGGCCGAGAACGGCGGCCACCGTCCACACCGGCGGCTTCCCGATGTGCTCGGCAACCATCGCCCAGGTCAGTCCTTTGCGGACCCGCTGCCGAGCGGCGACCTCGCCGGCCTGCTGCTTGCTGATCATCGAATCCACCCCGAGCCACCTCAATCCGCGTAGTTGTCGTTGCAGAGGCTAGCCCGCCTGGTCGGCCGGCTACGCCTCACTGCACAACGCCTCACCGCGCACCGACCACCCCGGGCGGCCGCCATAGGCTGACCCGATGGCACAACCGGCTCCGTCGGAGCACGGCGCAGGGCGTTTCGCCCCGAGCCCGTCGGGCGATCTTCATGTCGGAAATCTGCGAACGGCACTGCTCGCCTGGTTGTTCGCGCGGAGTACCGGCCGCGCCTTCCGGATGCGGATGGAAGACCTGGACCGGGTCGCCGCCGGCGCCGCCGAGCGGCAACTGGCCGACCTGACCGCGCTCGGCCTCGATTGGGACGGGCCGGTGCTGTGGCAGTCGCAGCGAACAGAGGCCTACCGGACTGCTATTGCGCGGCTGACCGACCAGGACCTGGTCTATCCGTGTTTCCGCACCCGCCGGGAGATCCAGCAGGCGGCGTCCGCACCGCACGGTCTGCCGGGCGCCTATCCGGGGACCTGCCGGACGCTCACCGCCGACGAGATCGCCGCGAAGAGTGCCGCGGGACGACCGCCCGCGCTGCGCCTGCGGGCGCAGGCGCCGACCTGGACGATCCAGGACGAACTGCTCGGCAGCTGGTCGGGCCCGGTCGACGACTTGGTGCTGCGGCGCGGCGACGGGGTCACGGCCTACAACCTGGCGGTGGTGGTGGACGACGCCTTGCAGGGCGTCGACCAGGTCGTCCGCGGCGACGATCTGCTGACATCCGCACCGCGTCAGGCCTACCTCGGCCACCTGCTCGGGCTTCCGTCGGTGCGCTACGCGCATGTGCCACTCGTGCTCAATACCCGGGGCGTCCGGCTGGCCAAGCGCGACGGCGCCGTGACGCTGACCGATCTCGGTCGATCGGGAGTTCCGCCGGACGAGGTGCTGACCCTGTTGGCCAGTTCGCTGCTCCTGGCCGCCGTCGGCGACAGCGTCCGTCCGGCCGACTTGCTCGCGCGGTTCGACCCGGCGACGCTGCCACGCACCTCATGGATCTTTCTCACCTGAGCTCGGACGATCCGACGACGGTGGTTGGATGATCGCGTGACCTCGACACCCGGCCCCCGGCCCTTCGGCTCCTCCGCACCGCAGAGCGGACCGGCCTACGCGCAACCAGGATCCAAGATCTTTCCGGTGATCGTCGCCGTCTTCTGCTGCATCCTGCTGATCTCCAACATCTCGGCCACCAAGGGCATCAAGTTCGGCTGGATCATCACCGACGGCGGATTCGTGCTGTTTCCGCTGACCTACATCATCGGCGACGTGATGGCCGAGGTATACGGCTTGAAAGCGGCTCGGCAGGCGATTCTTGTCGGGTTCGTGATGGCCCTGCTGGCCGCGATCACGTTCTACCTGGTGCAGATCTCCCCGGGCACGCCGGAGTACGCCAGCCAGGCCGCCTTCGAAGCGGTGCTGGGAACCGTGCCGCGCATCCTGCTGGCCAGCGTCTCCGGATACCTGGTCGGACAGTTCCTCAATGCCTACGTGGTGGTGAAGATCAAGGCGATCACGAAGGAAAAGCATCTGTGGGCGCGGTTGATCGGCTCGACGCTGGTCGGAGAGTTCGCCGACACCCTGATCTTCTGCTCCATCGCGGCCGGCGCCATCGGCATCGTCGGAACCTCGGCATTCATCAACTATGTCGTCGTCGGGTACGTCTACAAATGCCTGCTCGAGGTGGTGCTGATGCCGATCACCTACCCGGTCATCAAATGGGTCAAGAAGCGGGAACCGACCTACCGACCGGCGTTGGCCGTCGCGGCATAGTACTTCCCGAGGAAATCGGCGCGGAATTCGTCAAAATTGCCGGCTTCGATGCTGAGCCGCACGTCGTCGACCAGTCGCACGATGAAGCGCTCGTTGTGAATAGTGGCCAACGTACAGGACACCATTTCCTTGGCCTTGAACAGATGGTGCAGGTAAGCGCGGGTGTAATGGGCGCAGGTATAGCAGTCGCAGTCTTCGGCGAGCGGCGTGAAGTCGCGGCGGTACTTCGCCGTCACCACGTTGTACCGACCTCGGGGCGAGTAGATGGCGCCGTTGCGGGCCACCCGCGAGGGCGACACGCAGTCGAAGGTGTCCGCTCCGTTCTCGATGGCGGTGAAGATGTCGTCGGGTTCGCTGATGCCCAGCAGATGCCGGGGCATCGCCTCCGGCATCTCCTCGCAGCACCACCGCACGATGGTGCCGAGGTTCTCCTTCTCCAGCGCCCCACCGATACCGAAACCGTCGAAACCCAGCGCCAGCAGATCGCGGACCGCCTGTCGCCGCAGATCCTCGTACTGCGCGCCCTGGATGACACCGAACAGTGCCTGGTACGGCCGGCCCACTCGCTCGGCGGTCAACCGGCGGTGCTCGTCGACGCAGCGCACCGCCCACGCCTGGGTGCGGTCGACCGAGCGCTCCTGGTACTCACGGGTGTTCATCAGCGTCGTGCATTCGTCGAACGCGAAAATGATGTCGGCCCCGAGCTGATGTTGGATCTGCATCGAAACCTCAGGCGTGAAGCGGTGTTTCGACCCGTCCAGGTGCGACTTGAAGGTGACGCCGTCGTCGTCCACCGTGGCCAGCCGGGTCTTCCCGACGGCGATGACGTCGTCCGACGCCAGGCCGGCGACGTTCATCGCCAGCACCTTCTTGAACCCGGCACCGAGCGAGAGCACCTGGAACCCACCGCTGTCGGTGAAGGTCGGGCCCGGCCAGTTCATGAACCTGCCCAGACCGCCGCCCGCCTCCACGATGTCCGGGCCGGGCTGCAGGTAGAGGTGGTAGGCGTTGGCCAGCACCGCCTGCGCCCCCAGGTCGGACACCGATTCCGGCAGCACCGCCTTGACGGTCGCCTTGGTACCGACCGCGATGAAGGCGGGGGTGGCAATGTTCCCGTGTGGCGTCCGCAGCACTCCGGTGCGGCCCTGCCTGGCGGGCAACCGGATGCCGACGGCGAAACCGGTCCGATCGTTGGGCTCTGCCGGGTCGTCGATGGCGGTCACGTCGTTCATCCAACCAAGTCCCGCGGTGGCCGGAGAACCAGTGACCGGATGACCAGTGCGGGCCGGCGGCGCAGCAAGCGCCACCGGCCCGCCGGAGGACTCAGACGGCCGCGCTGAGCGTCTCGAACTCGTCGTCGGACAGTTCGATCAATGCCGCGTCGACGTTGTCCACGACGTGCGCCACCGACGAGGTGCCCGGGATCGGCAGGATGACCGGCGACCGCCGGAGCAACCAGGCCAGCGCGAGCTGGGAGGCGGTCGCCTTGTGCTGCTTGGCAAGCTCGTCCAGCGGGCTACCCGGCTTTGCCAACTGCCCGGTGGCCAGCGGGAACCACGGGATGAACGCAATGTTGTTGGCCTCGGCATAGTCGAGAACCTCTTCGGCACTGCGGTTCGCCAAGTTGTAGAGGTTCTGCACGGAGACGATCGGGGCGACCTTGGTGGCGGCTTCGATCTGATCCACGGACACCTCGGACAGGCCGATGTGCCGGATCTTGCCTTCGGTGCGCAGGTCGTTCAGCACCCCGACCTGGTCCTCCAGCGGCACGTTGGGATCGACGCGGTGCAACTGCAGCAGATCGATGCGGTCGACGCGGAGATGGCGCAGGTTCAGCTCGACCTGCTGGCGTAGGTATTCCGGACGGCCGACCGGAACCCACTCACCGGGACCGGTACGGGTGTTGCCCACCTTCGTGGCGATGACCAGATCGGCCGGGTAGGGGTGCAGCGCTTCGCGGATCAGCGCGTCGGTGACGAAAGGTCCGTAGGCGTCGGCGGTGTCGATCAGGTTGACACCCAGTTCGACGACGCGGCGGAGCACGCTGATCGAGGCATCGTGGTCGGCGGGCTCTCCCCATACGCCAGGGCCGGTCAACTGCATGGTGCCGAATCCGAGGCGGTTGACGCTCAGGTCGCCGCCGAGCTGGAAGGTGCCGGACGCTTCGGCCGGACGGGTGGTGGCTGTACTGGTACTCATCACAACTCCTCTTGATTGCACGTTCGCCGGTGTTCGACCGGCACCTGGTGGCAACGCCTGGTCCAGCGGTCGGCATTCCGGCCCAGCGCAGAAAGGGCTGATTGGTCACTCGTCGTACTGCGGGAATAGGGCCGGCCAGACACATGGCCGACGCTCAGCAACAGCATGCGGGCAGCACAGCGACGTCCAGCAGTGTTGTTCTCACGGCCTCCCGACCGCGACGAGTCCCCATCCTCGTCTCGTCCGGGAGCGCCGGCCACTCTCCGGTGGTGCCACCGCCGGGCGGAAGACGAATCGACGATGGTGTCGGAGCTGGGCATGACCCGGCTCCGACACCGATTTTCCCGCTTGTCGCCGCCGGTGGTTCCGGGACAGTCGTCACACCACGGACGACGCAGAACGATCAGCCCACGGACAACGGCCCGTCGACGACGTGCTCGCCGTCGAGCAGGCTGACCCAGGCGATGTGTTGCTCGAACAGGGCATCGACGTTGTGCTCCAGCCATTGCTGCGCCCCGGCTTCGGTGGCGAAACGCACGGACGGCCCCGCGATTGCGACACCCGCATCGGTGGCGTAGAGCCAGCGCCAGCTGCCGGTGCCCAGCCGCGCACGGGCGCGGCTCGGCTGTTTCGTCCGGTCCGGTGTCCAGCCGGGCGTCCGCCGGTGCGGAGAGGTGAGACTCATCAGTTCACGGTGCCCGGCACAGCTGGGTGTCGGCAGTGGCCCGGTTGTGAAACCGGTGCGCAGTGGCGGAAGCGCCGGGCAGTATCCAGATAGCAAAAGGCCCCCGACGATCCATCGGGGGCTTCTGCTGCACTGCCGGTGAGCCGGCTGCCTGGCGGTGGCGGAGGGATTTGAACCCTCGGAGGCTCTCACCTCACACGCTTTCGAGGCGTGCTCCTTAGGCCGCTCGGACACGCCACCGCGACGAAGTATACGGGGACTCGGGGCGCCGCCCGAACCGCTCAGCGGCGCCCGGCGAAGAAGTCGACGAGCAGGGCTGCGCACTCCGTCGCCAGCACTCCGCCGCGCACCTGAACGCGGTGGGTCAGCCGGCGGTCGCGCAGCACGTCCCAGAGCGAGCCGGCAGCACCGGTTTTCGGCTCCCAGCACCCGAAGACCACCACCTCGACCCGGGCCAGAATCATGGCACCGGCGCACATCGTGCAGGGTTCGGTGGTGACGACCAGCGTCGAGCCGGCCAGATTCCAGTCGCCGGTCGCCGCGGCCGCCGCCCGCAGTACCAGGATCTCGGCGTGCGCCGTCGGGTCGCCCGTCGCCTCCCGGGCATTGCAGGCGGCAGCCAACTGCTGTCCGTCGGCCGCGATCAACAACGCCCCGATCGGCACGTCGCCGGTGGCCGCCGCGCCGAGAGCGACCTCGAGCGCCGCCCGGATCAGCGCTTCGTCCGACCGTCGGTCGGCAGCGAACCCGGTCAGACCTTCTCCAGCAGGCTGGCGAACTGATCGCCGAAGCCGCACCGCTGGGCGATCATCGCCAACTGCTCGTCGGGGTACAGATCCACCTCACTGACGATCAGCTGCATCTCCTGCTCGTGCACGCCGAGGTCGGCCAGCAGACTGAGGTCGCCCTCGGGCCACGGCTCGTCGTCCACCTCGTCCTCGTCGGGCGTCTCGATGTGCAGCAGGTCCAGCGCATCGGCGGCGAGGTCGTAGTCGAGTGCCGCGGTGGCATCGGACAGCAGCAGCGACGCGCCGCCCGGAATCGGCCGGACCACCAGGAAGAATTCGTCGTCGACGGCGAGCAGACCGAACACCGCGCCGGTGGCGGCCACCCGCCGCAGGGCGGTGATCACCCCGTCCAGATCCTCCAACAGCTCCTGGGCGAGCAGCGAGCATTTCCAGGCGCCGTCCTCACGGACGACAGCCGCGGCGAACCCGTCGATAGTCACGGGCGAGACGTTACGCAGGTTCTCGCCGCGGGGCCACGCACCCCGCGAACGCATTCATCCAGCGGCGCCCGACCGGTGGAAGATCAAGACCCGGTGGGGAGTGGGGTCTACTGTCCGGCAGCTGATCGGGCAATGATGAGCGCATGACGACTGTTGGTTCTGCTGGTTCCACCCGTTCGCCTGTCTTCGTCCTCGGACTGGGTCTCATCGGCGGCTCCCTGTTGCGGGCCGCCGCGCCGTCCACAGAGGTCAGCGGCTGGTCGCTCAGCGACGAGACCCGGTCGGCCGCTCGAGCGGATGGCTTCACCGTGCACCCAACTCTCGATGCCACCATCGCGGCCGCGGCGCAGGCCGATGGCCTGCTGGTGCTGGCGGCGCCGCTGGCCGGCTTCGGCGGTCTACTCACCCGTATCGCCGACATCGCGCCGGACGTGAAGCTGACCGACGTCGCTTCGGTCAAGGGCGTGGTCGCTGATCAGGTTCAGGCCATGTGCCCGGAGGCCCGCTACATCGGGTCGCACCCGATGGCCGGTACCCAGTTCAGCGGGTGGTCCGCCGGATCGGCCTCGTTGTTCGAGGGCAACGCCTGGGTGACCTGCCTGGACGAGGACTCCGACCTGCAGGTCTGGACCGAGGTGGCCGAGTTGGCGCTCTCGGTGGGTAGCCGGGTGGTTCCGGCCGAGGCGGCGGCGCACGACGAAGCGGTGGCCAGGGTCTCGCATCTGCCGCATCTGCTCGCGCTGGCCCTGGCACAGGTCGGTGAGGCCGGCGGCTCGCTGGCCCTGTCGTTGGCTGCGTCCTCCTTCTCGGACGGCACCCGGGTGGCCGCCACCCGCCCGGAACTGGTGCGGGCGATGTGCGAGTCCAATCGGAAGGCGCTGATCGGCGCCATGGACGACGCGCTGGGCATCCTTGGTGTGGCCCGGGGTTCGCTGGCCTCCACCGGTTCGCTGCAGAAGCTGACCAGCGGCGGCCATGACGCGCGCCGTGCTTTCGAGACGCGCGGCGCCGAGCTCATCCAGCTGACCCTTTCCGGCGAGGACATGATCGACCAGCTCGTCTCCGTCGGCGCGGCCGGCGGGCACGTCACCAGCATCCAGGGGTCGGGCGAGGACCTGGAGGCCTCCGTCTGGTACCCGGACGAGGTGGAATAGCCGGCTCGCTGTCGGATCCGGCCTCTAGTGTGTGGCTGACCCGGCAGGTAGGTCGAATCTTCAGGAGAAGGCAACATGCAGCGGCTGGCTGGTTTCATGCGTACCTACTGGACCCGGGGCAGGCCGGGCCGGTCCACACCCCGCTCCCTGACCATGTTCATGCAACGGATGTGGATCGCCGCCCTGGCGTTCAAGCTGATCGGCTCGTCGTGGGACGTGTCCTGGCACTTCAAATGGCTCCGCGACGACTTCGCCCCGCCGCACCTGATCAACACGGTCGGGACGGGCATCGCCGTCGGGCTGGTGCTCGCGCACACCTTTACCGGGTACGGCGTCGAACGTCGGTCGCTCCGCATCATGCAGGTCGGCACCGGGATCTTCGTCCTCGCCGGGCCCATCGACGTTCTCAACCACCGGGTCAACGGCCTCGATCTCACTGCCTGGTCGCCCTCCCACCTGCTGCTCTACACCGGCACCGCCATCATGCTGGTCGGAGTGCTGCGTAACTGGTACCGCACCTACCCCCGGGACGGTGCGTTCGCCCGGCAGTGGCACCTGGGAATGCTGGCGCTGTTCGCGTTCCTGTTCGAGGACCTCTACTTCCCGACCGGTCAACAGGAGTACGGCGTCCTCGAGGTCGCCTCCTGGCTCCGGGGCGCGCCGCTCGCTGAGCCGACGCTGCTGTCCTTCGCCGCCGGTCAACTGGGCCGCCCTGTCGACGACGTCGCACTGCAGCACTTCGCCATGCCGATACCGCCCTGGGTCTACCCGGTGTGGGTGATCGCGATCTGTGTCCCGCTGCTGGCGATCGCCCGGATGCTGATCGGGCTGCGCTGGACGGCGACCATGGTGGTCGCCGGGTACGTCGCCTACCGGTGCGTCATCTGGCCGCTGCTGACAGTGGGCAGCTTTCCACCCAGCTACCTGCCGCTCTGGCTGCTACCGCTGGGGGTGGCGGTGGACGTGGTGTTCCTGCTGCGGGTGTCGCCCTACCTGCGTGCGGTGGTCGGCACCTTCAGCCTCGTACTGCTGGGCTACGGGGCACTGTAGCTGAGCACCGTGCTCACCGGTACGCCGACCGATCTGGCCCGGCTGGACATCGCCCAGATCCGGGCTGCGGTCGAATCGGGGTCGAACCTGCTCACGCCGCCCATTGCCTGGGGCTCCCTCTGGTGGGCGCTACCGGTGTCGGCACTGGCCTGGTGCGGGGGGACCTGGTACGGCCGGCGCATCGCCGGAACCGGTCCGCAGCGGCCGCCGGCAGTGCAGGCCGGCTACGGCGAGGAACCCCTGCGCGACGCTCATGGCGCCCTCGCCGGATGGCCGGCCGCAGCCGGTAGCCGGGTTCATTCCTGACCATCGCCAGCTGTCGAGTCAGCGGAACCGATCCCCGGCACTCCTCGTCTCACCGACTCTTCAAGGCCGGACGATCGCAGGGGCAGGGTGATGTTGATGGACACGTCGACCTTTTCGTTGACCGGTGAGGCAGATGCAATCCGATCGTCGGCGGGGAAGTGGACGAGCTTCTCGACCGCCGCCGACACCGCGGCCGGCGATATCCGGGGAATCGACTCCGGCGACTTCCTGGGCGACGAGGCGGACACCTTCCGGGACAAGATGAATTCCGACCTGCCGCCGCACCTGGACACCACGGCCACCGCCTGGTCGTCCGTCGCGAAGGCGTTGACCACCTACGCCGGGGCGCTGGCCGAACTGCAGAAGAAGATGGCGGCGCTGCAGGTGACGGCACAACACCAGCAGGAGACGGTGGACGCGGCCAGTGGGTCCGCCGCCGATGCGAAGACGGCCGACGTCCGCCACACCCAGGCGCAGGAGGCCGCGACGAAGGCGCTCAAGCCGGGCGAGACGCTACCGCCGGACACTTATCAGGCGCAGAGCAAGGACGCAACGAGCCACCTGGGCTCCGCGAACGCCGCCCTGCAGGCGACCATCGACGCGGCGAACAGGGTGCGCGCTGACCACAACCGGGCTGTGGAGACGTGCGTCAACGACATCAACCAGGCCGCCGGCACCCGGTTCCAGGAGCCGCCCGGTTTCTGGGGACGCCTGAAGAACTCGTTCACCGGCTGGGTAACCGAGCATGCCGACGTGCTGAAGTCGATCTCCGGGGTGCTCAAGACCATCTCCGGTATCGCCGGCGTGCTGGCGATGATCCCGGTGCTCGCGCCGGTGATGGGACCGATCGCGCTGGTGGCCGGCGGCGGCGCGCTGCTGATCGACGCGACCGTGAAGGTGGTGACCGGCAAGGGATCATGGGGCGACGTGCTGTTCGACGCCGCGACCATGCTGCCGCTGGGCAAGGGCGTGGCGCTGCTGCGGAGCACCAAGGCGGGGGCGTCGGTCGCCAAGGCGGCGGGTGCTGCCGGGAACGCACTGCGGGAGACCAAGGTGGTCGGCTCCGCGGAGTACGCGCTGGCGGCAGTGCGCAACCGGACCGCGTACGAGGGCGGCCGACTCCTCGCCGGCGCGAAGAACGCGGTGTCCAGGATCGAGGTCGAGCTCCCCCTGGCGTCCCGTTCGCTGGCCACCTCGGCCGGCACCGTGTCGATGAAGGCAAAGGCCAACGTGCCGGCCATCTTCACCAACCGCGGGCTCGAGAACTTCAAGCAGGGCATGAACGGCAAGGTGTACGAGATCAAGGTGAACCCGACCAAGTACCCCGAGTCGGCGGAGCACATCGAACATGCGCAGAGCGGCAAGATCTATTCCGGCGACGACTACACGATCGGTCCGAAGAAGAGCGACGTGTTGACCATCGACCGGGCCGGTGCGGCGGACCGACGGAAGTCCTGGCAGCAGGCACGCAAGGACGACGTGCCCGCCCGCTCGGACCGCGATCGCGACGAGTACCCGCCTGCCATGTTCTCCGAGGGCGGTCACGACGCGGCCACCGGCAAGACGCCGAGCCTGCGATACATCGAGAAGAGCGACAACCGGGGCGCAGGGTCCACCATGGGCAACGACCTACGACGCGGGTGGGCGGATCACCACGGGGCCGGCCTGCCGAACGGCGCCCGCGTGCGAATACTGGTTCCATGAACGCGCCCTACGACGAGCCCACCGCGGTCGTTCGCGAGATCGTATTGCGCGGGGCGTCCGGTCGCCAGGACGAGGCTCTCGGTGAGCTGCTGGACCTGACCGGCAGCGACGATCCGCCGATCGCCTGGCTGGCGGCGGCCGCCGCGCTGCCCGGAATGTACTGGGAGGGCGCGGCTTCCGAAGCGTCCGACATGGTGCAGCGGATCGTCGAACGGTTCGGAGCGGTCGCGCAGACGCACGAGCTCTCGCCGTTCGTCCGCTTCGACCTGGCAGTGGCAGCGGGAACGCTGTACGACGGATCGGACGGTGTACCGCGACTGCTCGAGATGGCCGAGGCGCTACCCGAGTCGCACGGCCTCCACGGCCGGCTGCTGTGGGCCGCGGGGCACATGGCCGAGCACGGTCCGGCCGCCCTGATGCCAGGTTGCCTGGGGGAACCGGAGGAGCTGTGGCCGTTGGAGGCGGGGCTGCTGCAGCGGCTGGCCGAGCTGGACGCCGGTCAGGTCCGCCGGGTCTGGAAACATGCCACCGCCAAGAGCCGGCCCGACGTCCTGGTCAACCTGCACGACGCCGGCCTGCCGCTACCCGATGACGCGCCGGTCTGGTACGCGCTGGCCGAATCCCTGCTGCGGGCGGGTCGCCCGAGCGAGGGCGAGCAGGTCCTGCTGGGCGCCCGCGCGGTCTGGTATCCGCTGGCCGTGTGGGACACGCTGCCCATCACCCCGGTGCTGCACCCCGGTCTGCGGCAGCTGGTCACCGCCGCCGTGCGCGACGCCTACTTCACCCTTCCCGTC
>CAXSEW010000023.1:0-16481 GCA_964236185.1 uncultured Nakamurella sp.
GGTAACGCATCACCGCCGGGTCGCTGTCCAGCTCGATCAGCAAGTCAGCGTCATCTGCAGTGAAGCGTTCTAGTACTAGGCGCGCGGTCTGCACAAAGGGGTCCACAGGACGAGCATCCACGAGGCGGCTCGGGCGTCCTAACGATTTTCTCGTAGCTCTCTGCCCTACCGGCGGCGCTCAGTTTCAATGAACTTCCAGTTCGTCTTCGTCAACCCGTCCAGCTCCACGCAACGCCAACATTTCCGTCACATCGACCAGCGACCACGTCCCATTGGGGCTGGCGACAACAGCGTTACCAGCACCCCTACTCGGTCCGCAGCCCTTCCGGACGCGTCGCCGACCGCAGCCGGACGGCCGATCCGGCCGCCACCAGACCGGCCACGGCGAGCGCGGCGCCGCCCCCGAGCACGGTCCACTGCCAGGTCGGCATGTTCCACAGTGCTCCGCGCAGGTATTCGACGAGCCGAGCCAGAACGGTGCCCGCCACGCCGGCCAGGACGACGCCGACAACCACCGGAAGCATGGCGGCGATGGCCACCGACCGGCCGAGTACCGACAGCGACACACCCGAAGCCCGGGCCAGTGCCAACGCACGCCGCCGCTCGCTGATCTGCTCGGCACCCATCAGCCATTGGCCGAGAGCGCAGATCAGCAGCGTGAGCAGGCCGCTGCCGATCAGTCCGGCGCGGATCCACGGCACGGGGGAGGCGTCCAGGCCCGTCAACGGCGATAGCGACAGCACTCCGTACCCGCGCGGACCCAGCCATGTCACCGCGCGCTGGACCTCGTCGATGGCCGGGTTCGGCAGCGTGGCGGTCACCTGGATCCACCGCTGCTGCTCGAGGAGCCCGGGGAACTGCTGCTCCGCCGCCTGCGGCGTGAGGAGGTAGCCCCCGGCATTGAAGTAGTTCTGGTCCGACGGCGGATTCGGCCGGACGCGGAGCAGGTCGGTAGGCGGACTCCACGTCCTGGTCTGACCGCTGGTGAAGATCAGGTTGAGCGGTCGGTTCGACGGCACCGGCACGCCGTTCTGCTCCACCTGGAAGGAATCGCCGTTCCCGCATTGGGTCGCTGTGGTCATCAACCGGATGGCAGTGCAGTTGGCGACCGTGACCCCGAGGCCGACGGTGTCGGCCGTGCCGGCGAGCACGCTGACAAGCGAGACGTCGTGGACCGCACGGACGCCTGAGATGGAGGTATCGAGCCGCGTCCACTCGGCGGCGTCCAGGTACGGCACGGTTCCGAACACGGTGGTCGGCTTGGAGCTCTCGGATTGCACGCTGACGTAGCGCGAGCCGGACAGCAACGTCATCAGCACGATGAAACCCGCCATCACGGTGGCGAGCCCGGCGGCCGCACGGGTGGTCGTCGAGCCGTCCTGCAGAATCCGGCGCCGGGCCAGCTGCCCGGCGACGGTGCCGCCGGGCCAGCACCGGGCGAGGCGATCGGTGATCAGGCCGACCAGGGCGGCCACCGCGAACAGTCCGAGGGCGACCACCAGACACATGACGAAGATGGCGGTACCGGAGATCTCACCCAGGCTGTAGCGGCGGTACCCGGCCAAGCACGCGACGGCGACAGCCAGGCCGAGCAGGGCCAACCGCCAGGTGGCGCGCGGGCCTCGCCGGGTGCGATGCATCGTGGCCAGCGGGCTGGTCGCCGAACTCCGGAAACCGGTCAGCATGGCGGCCACCGTCAGCACCGGCACGCCGATGAGGACGGCAACGGCTCCGCCGACGCCCGGGGTGACGTCGTGCAGCTGAACGCCGCGGCCGCTGAGCTGCACGGTCGGAACGACCAGCCGGGCGAGCAGATAGGCCAGCGCGGCGAAGAACACACCGGCCACGGCCGCCAGCACCGCTTCGCCCGCGACCAGCAGCCGCAGCCGCCGGGCAGAAGCACCGAGCAGCCGGAGAGTCGCCGTTCGACGATCACGCCGGGCCGCGCCGAGCCGTCCGGCCAGCGCGGTGAACAGCAGTAGCGGCACCATCACGATCACCGCGCCGGTGACCAGCACCGACCACACCCGCGGATCCAGCGGATGTTCGCCCACGGGCACGCCCCAGCGGTTGCCGGGTATCCCGTCGACCAGGTGATCGGTGCCCTGATAGAAGAACAGATCACCTGCCCCGGGTAGCACCGCGGGTCTGATGTCGCCGACCACGGGACCGGGAAACACATCCCGCAGGGTGCGCTGCGTCGCGTCGGCGAGCATCGCCGCGAGCGCCGGTGAGACGATCAGTTGACCGTCTGCCGGGAACTCGGTGGTACCCGGCGGAATCGGTGGTGCGGCCCCGTTCGCCTGCAGCAGGATCCCGTTGATCACGTGTCCCTGCACGGTGACCGAAGCCGGTGCCGAGCTGAAAGACGCGGCGCCCGCGGTCATGTCGGGCGTCGAAGCGGCCGCACGCTCATTCATGGAGTCGACCAAGGGGCTGATCGTGGTCAGCGCCAGCAAGGCGAAGGCACATAGACCGACGCCGACCGCCATGACGACCAGGCGCACGACGTTGCGCCGGTCTGCGACCGCCATGGACAGCGCCCAACCGGCCGCGGACACCGGCCCGCCGATGCGTCCGGCACGCGCGGGGGAGCGCTGCCCGGCCGAGGGATTCGGGACCGTTGACACCGACGTGGTCATCGGGTGCTGCGGCTCTCGCCGGTGCGGCCGTCCCGCACGAAGATGTCGCGGTCGGCGTAGGCGGCGACCCGCGGCTCGTGGGTCACCAGCACCAACGCGGCGCCCGTCTCCCGGACAGCGAGGGTCAGCAGCCGCATGACTTTCTCGCCCTGCAGGGAGTCCAGTGCCCCGGTCGGCTCGTCGGCGAAGATCACCGACGGGCTCCCGATCAGCGCTCGGGCGACGGCGACCCGCTGGGCCTGTCCACCGGAGATCTGTCCGGGCTGCGCGCCGGCGACCGCTTCGACGCCCAATCGTTCCAGCCAGCTGGCGGCGGCAGCCTCGGCCGGCCTGCGCCGCAGACCCCCGAGGCGCAGCGGCATCGCGACGTTCTGCAGGCAGGTCAGCTCCGGCAGCAGCTGGCCGAACTGGAAGACGAACCCGAATTCGATCCGCCGCAGTTCGGTCCGATCGGCGTCGGACATGGCACTGAGGTCGTCGCCGTCGTAGCTGACCCCACCCGAGTCCACCGGCAGGATGCCGGCGGCGCAATGCAGCAGCGTCGACTTGCCCGACCCGGAAGCCCCCATCACCGCGACGATCTCGCCGGGCCGGACGGCCAGATCGGCGCCCTGCAGCGCCTGTGTCGAGCCGAATGATTTGTGCAGCTCGGTGGCCGCCAGCAACATCGGTGGTGCAGAGGACGTATCGGTCGTCGACTGCCCTTGCGCGGCGGTCATCGGCCCGACCGCTGCGGTGGTGCGGGCAACTCGGCCAGCCGGGCGGCGGTGACGTCCAACCACCGCAGGTCCGCTTCCAGGTGGAACAGCGCGTGGTCGCAGATCAACTGGTCGGCCAGATCGCCCGCCTCTTTCCGCCGGGTGTACTCGCGCATGGCGGCGAGGTGCTCGGCTCGTTGGGAGTCGAGGATCTCTGCTGCGGAACGATGGGACATCAGGGCCAACACCACCTTCGTGTACAGGGTGTTCTGCAGGTACTCGGCCGGGCTCTCGGGCGTGCTCAGCCAGCTGTCCAGGTCGGTGACCCCGGCGTCGGTGATGCTGTAGAGCTTGCGATCCGGACCGTCACCGGCCTCCGATCCCTCGACCGAGACCAGTCCGTTCTTCAACAACCGGGCGAGGGTGGAATACACCTGCCCATAGGCCAGCGGGCGCTCCGACCGGAACAGTTCGTCATGACTTCGTTTGAGGTCGTAGCCATGGGAGGCACCGGTTTCCAGGAGTCCCAGCAATGTTCGGGAGACTGACATGGGCGTTACCCTACCTAAGTCTATACGGCGTGTATACCCAGCGGGAATAGCCACTTGGGAGCTTGGTGGGAGGTCGCTGCCGTCACCTGGCGGAAACAAGACCTTGACGTGTCGATGCTTGTTGGTCGCCCACCCGATCGGGATGATTCACCAATGTCTACATCGCTGAGCGAGCCAGCCGTCGATCGTCGCTACGGGTCGCAGATCACCGCAGTGGAGCCCGGTGGAGCGGAGGGCATCCCACTTGCGGAGCGTCACGGCAAGCCGATCCAGCTGCTGTGGACCTGGACCTCGCCCAACATGGAATTCGCGACGACCTTCGTCGGGGTGCTCAGCGTGCTCTACTTCGGCCTGACGTTCTGGCAGGCGGCCGCCGCCATTGCGCTCGGCACGCTCGGCGGATCCATCTCGATGGCGGTGCTCTCGAGCTGGGGGCCGAGCTCGGGATTCTGCCAGATGGTGCTTTCCCGCAGGGCTTTCGGTTTCCTGGGAAACATCCTGCCGGCCGGCCTGAACTCCCTGACGGCGGGTATCGGCTGGTTCGCCGTGAACAGCGTCAGCGGCGCCCTCGCTCTCAGCGCCCTCACCAGCATTCCGGGTTGGCTCTGCCTGATCATCGTCGTCGTGCTGATGTTGGCGATCGCCTACTTCGGGCACAACCTCATCCAGGCCTTCGAGCTCTACGTGTTCCCGGTACTGACATTGGTGTTCGTCATCGGCGCCATCGTCATCCTGTCCAAGTCCAACCCCGGGCTGCCGGTTCTCACCGCCCCTGGCCAGGGGCCGACCCCGGGCGGTTTCTGGATCACCCTGGGTGCGACCTTCGGCTACGCCGCCGGCTGGAACCCGTACGCCTCCGACTACACCCGGTACCTCAAGCCGGGGAGCGGCAAGGCGGCCGGACTGTTCGCCGGCGTCGGTGTGTTCGTCTCCTGCACGCTGTTGGAGATCGTCGGCGCGGCTGCGGTGACGGCCGTCGGCGGAGCCGATTGGAACGGCGCCAACCCGGTAGCCTCTTACACCGGATTGCTACCGACGTGGCTGGAAAAGCTGTCGCTCCTGGGTATCTGCCTCGGCGCCATCGCCGCGAACGCGTTGAACATCTACTCCAGCGCGCTCTCGTTCACCGCGATGGGCATCAAGCTGCCGACCCGGCGGTCCCGGGCCGTGGTCGCGCTGGTGATGGGCGCGGCCGGGTTCGTCGTCGCACTGATCGGGCTGAACAACATCAGCGCCTACGAGAACTTCCTGCTGATCATCGCCTACTGGATCGGGCCCTGGCTCGGCGTGGTGTTCGCCGACCGACTGCTGCGCCGGGCCCGCGAACACGAGCTGGTCTACATCGACGAGAAGTACCGCAACTGGGCCGGCCCGGTCGCGATGTTCGTGGCCGCAACGGTCTCCGTCTACTTCTTCTCCAATCAGGCCAAGTATGTCGGGGTGCTCCCGACGCACTACCCGAAGCTCGGGGATCTGACCTTCGAGGTCGGCTTCGTGCTGGCTTTTGCGCTGTACGCGGTGCTCTACAAGCCGCTCGCCGGCGCCATCACCCAGGGCGCCGCGGGCACCTCGTTCTCGAAAGTCCGTTGATGAGCAGCGTTCCCACCATCGACCTGACACCCTGGTTCGACGGCACCTCGGCCGGCCGGGCGGCGGTCGCCCACCAGCTGGACGAGGCGCTGCAGTCCGTCGGCTTCTTCCTGGTCACCGGGCACGGCGTGAGCCGCGCCGATCGCGCCGCCGTCCGATCTGCCGCTCGAGACTTCTTCGCACTCCCGGACGAGGTCAAGCGTGGCTATGCCGTGACGGTCGGCGGCCGGGGTTGGCTGCCACCCGGGGTCGAGGCGAACGGCTTGGCCGAGGGCACCGAGACGCCGCCGGACATGAAGGAGTCCTTCGCGGTCGGCGCGCAGAACAAGACCGGCATCGCCGATGTGGACGACTTCTGGTTCCCCGACAACGTCTGGACGGCGCAGGCGCCGGCGCTGGAGGGCGCCACCACGAGTTACCTGGAGCAGATGCGGCAGCTGGCCGAAACGCCGCTGACCATCGCCGAGGCGGCGCTCGGCCAGCAGGGCGGATTCCTGACCGACAAGACCGCGCACTCGACGTTCACCATGAACATCAACTGGTACCCGCCGGCGACCGTTGCCGGAATGCCGGAGGACAACCAGTTCCGCATCGGTCCGCACACCGACTTCGGCACATTCACCATCCTCGACCGCGAGCCGGGCAAAGGTGGTCTGCAGGTGTGGTCGCCGGACGGTGACTGGGAAGACGCGCCGTATGACCCGGATGCGTTCACCATCAATACCGGCGATCTGCTGGCCCGCTGGACCGGCGACCGGTGGAAGTCCAACCGTCACCGCGTGCTGCCGCCTCAGTCAGAGGCGCCGGACGAGGATCTGGTGTCGCTGGTGTACTTCTACGAGACCGATTGGGACGCGCGGATCGAATCGCTGCAACCTCCGATCGGCAAGGCCAACGACCATGCACCGGTCGTCGCCTCCGACTTTCTCAAGCGACTGCTGGACGCGATCACCGTCGGCTGATCCCACCGACCCGATCTGCTCAACCGACCGCCGCCCCCGACTCCATCAGGGTCACCCGCAGCAGAAGGGCAGCCTCGTCGCCGACGATGCCGCCCACCAGCTCCACCATTCGGCCGGTGAAGTCGGCGCCATGGGCCGGCTCGTCGGCGGCGTCGGCGAGGTGATGGGCGATCTCGTGCAGCAGCACCAGCTCCCGCAAGGCCCAGGCGCTGCCGCCCTCGTGCAGCGGGACAGCGATGACGGCCGGTAGCCGCTCGTAGTGAGCGCGGGTCTGGCCGGCGCGGACGCGGACCAGGATCGGCACCGATGTCCGCCGCCACCGAGCACCCACCCAAGCAAGAGCCAGTACCGCGTCGACGTAGCGCTGGACCGATTCCAGGGAAGCGAACCGGCGCTCGGGTGGCAGCGTGAGGTGCGACCCGGCGACGTCGACCATCGGGTAGTCGACGGAACGGTCGAAGATGCGCCGTACCAACGCTTCCGCCTCGTAGACCTTGGTGCGCTGCCGGTCGGTCGTCATCGGTTGATGGCCGGTCGGGACCCGCCGATCGCCTGTTCGCCGCCGAGGCGGGCGGTGCGTCCGGCTCGGTCGCCGGCCCGGCTGGCCAGCTCGGAGTATCCCGCGACCGCCGACGTCCCGCGCCAGTGCCCGCGAGCGGTGGACACGCTCCGGTAGTGCTCGCGTAGCTCGACCTCTCTGGCCCGCAGGACGAGTTCGACCCCGCTGGTCCCGGACGTGTCGGCAGCGACCGCCTGCTGCTGCGCCTGCTGCGACGCCTGCTTCAGCCGGGCGCCGATGCGAGCGGCGAACGCCTGCTGGAAGTTGACCCGGGCGGTCGTGGCGTGGACCGGCCGCTCCTGCCACTCCTGGGCGGGTCTGCGCCAGGACGCCCGGTCCGGTGGCACCCGGACCCACCGCCCGACCGTCTCCTGCGCATAGCGTTTGGACTTGATGTACTCGTCCGACGCCCGCACCATCTGGACGACCAGCGAGGAGTAGAGCGCCTCCGCCGCGTCGATGTCGGTGTCGAAACCATAGGCGTAGACCCGGCTGGAGTCGCGGGCGATGTCGCACGTCAGGTTGTTCGCCCGGCCGATCTCCAGGAACAGCTGCACGAATGTGCGCAGCCCCCGTTTCCCGGGTTCACCGATGGAAATGGTCCGCTGGGTGGGCACCGCACGCCTCTCCGTGGCGGAGGTGTGGGCTCGCGCCACCGCCAGATCCACCGAGGCGAGCGTGGCCAGCCGCTGCGCCGCCTGGAGGTAGGCGTCCGCCTCGTGCTCGTTGTCGGTGGTCTCGGCCTTCCGTAGCAGGCCGGCGATCTTCGTCAGGTATTTGTCGCTCATGGTCGGTCCAGTGTGGCGCAGACCCCCGACAGCGCCGCGATCGTGCGCCCACCGGTCGCCGGCGACCAGCCCGTGCACACTCGACCGGAGGGACAGATGTGGGAAGGTGTGCGCTGGCACGCGGGATGTCGATCGAGGGAGTGGGTTATGCCAACGGAGCACGCGGCAGCAGATCGGCCGGTCGCGGTAGTGTCCGGCGCCAGCAGCGGCATCGGCGAAGCGACCGCGAGGCGGCTCGCCGATGCGGGCTACCACGTCGTGGTGCTCGCGCGCCGGCTCGACCGGCTGACCGCGCTGGCCGGCGAGATCGACGGCACCGCCTCCCAGTTGGACGTGACGGACCGGTCCGCGGTCGACCGGTTCGCTGCCGGGTTGCCCCGGGTAGATGTGCTCTTCAACAACGCCGGCGGGGCGTTCGGTGCCGACCCGGTGGCGACCGGGGACCCGGCCGACTGGCAGGCGATGTTCGAGGTCAATGTGATGGGAAGCCTTCATCTGACCCAGGCGCTGCTGCCGCAGTTGATCGCCAGCGGTGCCGGCACTTTGGTCTTCATGTCCTCGACAGCCGCGTTCGTCGCCTACGAGGGCGGCGGGGGATACGTGGCCGCCAAGCACGGCACCCATGCGCTGGCCGCCACCCTCCGGTTGGAGCTGGTCGCCGAGCCGGTGCGGGTGATCGAGATCGCCCCAGGAATGGTGCGCACCGACGAGTTCGCCGTGAAGCGGATGCGCGGGGACGCCGACAAGGCAGCCGCCGTGTACCAGGGGGTCGCGCAACCGCTGACGGCAGACGACGTCGCCGACACCGTGTGCTGGGCGATCACCCGGCCGCCGCACGTCAACGTCGACCTGCTGGTGCTGCGGCCCCGGGCCCAGGCGGCGCAGCACAAAGTCGACCGGTCGGGCTGACCGCGATGGCAGATCTCGACCCGGCAGACCTCGACCCGGAAGCCGTCGATCTTGCCCACCGGATCTTCGACCTGGCCCGCGAGGGCCAGACGTCCACCCTGGCCGGCTATCTGCGGTCCGGGATCCCGGCGGAGCTGACCGACCCGGCCGGGAACACGTTGCTGATGCTCGCCGCCTACCACGGTCAGCAGGAGACGGTGCAGGTGCTGATCGATGCCGGCGCAGACCTGAACCGGGCCAACGACCGGGGTCAGACCCCGCTCGCCGGAGCGGTGTTCAAGAACGATCTCGAGGTGGTCCGGCTGCTGGCCGGCGCCGGCGCGGACCCGTCGGCCGGCACGCCGTCGGCGCTGGCTACCGCCGAGTACTTCCAGCGGGGTGAAGCACTGGCTCTGATGTCGCCCTGACCGACCATTCCGGCCACGTCGTTGCGGGCTGCAGGGGCGGCACTGGCAGCGGCCGTTACCCGGCCGACATGAAGGTGCGGTTTGCTGGGGTTCAGTGCACTGTTCGACGCCAGTGGCGGTGTGTCGGCAACGGCGGGGGAAGGGGAGGCGATGGATCTGCACACGGTGAACCGCTACCGTGCCGCTCGGTTCCGGTCCGACCTCGCGCTGGGTCCGGGCGAGCGAATACTCGGCGGCGGCACCTGGCTGTTCTCCGAACCCCAACTCGACACCACCGGGCTGGTCGATCTGACCACGTTGGGCTGGCCGGCCCTGGAGTACCTGCCGGACGGTCTGCGGATCGGCGCGACATGCACCATCGCCGAATTGTCGAGGATCCCCGTCCGGCCCGGTTTCACCGCGCACCCGCTGTTCTTCCAGTGCGCCACGGCGTTGTTGGCCTCGTTCAAGATCTGGAACGTGGCCACCGTCGGCGGCAATGTCTGCCAGTCGTTCTGCGCCGCCGGCATGGTCTCGCTCTGCGTCGCGCTGGACGGCGTCGCGCTGGTGTGGACACCCGACGGCGATGAGTACCGGATACCGGTCGCGGAGCTGATGACCGGCAACGGCACCAACGCGCTGCGTCCCGGCGAGGTGGTACGCGCCCTGGACCTGCCGGCGGCCGCATTGCAGGCCCGGACCGGTTACCGCAAGATCGCGCTGGCCAACCTGGGCAGGTCGGGTGCGGTGCTGACCGGACGCGTCGACACCGACGGTGCGACAGTGTTCACGATCACCGCAGCAACGCTGCGGCCCACCGTGTTTCGCTATCCCGATCTCCCGATGGCAGCTCAGCTCCGGGGCGACGTCGATGCCGCCGACGGGTACTACACCGACCCACTGGGTCCCGCCGACTGGCGTCGCGCCGTCAGCGGTGTGCTGCTGGAAGAGATCCGCTCAGAACTCGCCGGACTCGCCGGACTGGCCGGATGAAGTTCGTCGTCAACGGGCGGGAGACCGCCGCCGATCCCCGTCCTGGTCAGTGCCTGCGCACCCTGCTCCGCGAGCAGGCGCACTTCGAGGTCAAGAAAGGTTGCGACGCCGGGGATTGCGGCGCCTGCGCGGTACTGGTCGACGGAGAACCGGTGCACTCCTGCATCTTTCCGGCCCAGCGCATCGAAGGGCGCGTGGTGACGACGGCCGCCGGACTGGGGTCGGCCGAGGAACTCCATCCGATGCAGCAAGCTTTCGTGGACAACTTCGCCTTCCAGTGCGGCTTCTGCACGGCCGGAATGGTGGTCACCGCCTCGACCCTGACGTCGGCGGATCTACCGGACATGTCGCGGTTGATGAAGGGGAACCTGTGCCGCTGCACGGGTTATCGGGCCATCCGCCAGGCGATCGAAGCCGGTGTCGACCCCGCGGGACCGCCGATCGGCGGAGCGGTGGGGAGAGAGCTCGTCGGGGAGTCGGCGCATCCGCCCGCCGCGGCGCGCGTGGTGACCGGCTCCGAGCCGTACACCTTCGACCTCGAAGTCCCCGGCTGCCTGTACCTCCGGGTCCTCGGGTCACCGCATGCTCATGCCCGGATCGTGTCCCTGGATATCGCCGATGCCCAGGCGGTCGAGGGCGTCGAGCTCGTGCTGACCCACGCGAACACCCCTGCGCAGCGGTATTCCTCTGCGCGTCACGAGAATCGCCTCGATGACCCCGACGACACCCGGTTGCTGGACGACGTGGTGCGGTTCGTCGGTCAGCGGGTGGCCGCGGTGGTCGCCACCACCGCCGCTGCGGCGGAGGACGCGTGCCGGCGCATCCGGGTCGAGTACGAGCTGCTGTCAGCGGTGTTCGAGCCGCAGGCGGCCAGGGCGCTAGGCGCGCCGCTGCTGCATGGTGACCGGACGCCGCAGGATCGGGTCGCCGAGGCCGGGCGGAACGTGGTGGCCGCGCTGCACGACGGGGTGGGCGGCGATGCCGACGCCGCGCTGGCGGCGGCGGAGATCACCGTCTCGGGCAGCTGGCAGACGCAGCGTGTGGTGCATGCACAGTTGGAGACGCACGGCAGCCTGGGCTGGCTTGACGAGGACGGCAGGCTGGTGATCCGGACGAGCTCGCAGGTGCCGTTCCTGGTTCGCAAGGAGCTCAGCGTGCTGCTCGAGCTACCGCAGGACCGGATACGGGTGCTGACCGCGCGGGTGGGCGGTGGTTTCGGTGGCAAGCAGGAACTGCTGACCGAGGATCTGGTGGCGCTGGCCGTGCTGCGGACCGGGCAACCGGTGAGCTGGGAGATGAGCCGGAACGAGGAATTCGTCCGGACCACCGTGCGGCACCCGATGCGGGTACGGGTGGACCTGGGCGCTACCCGTGCGGGCCGGCTGACGGCGCTGAAGGTCGACGTGCTCAGCGACACCGGCGCCTACGGCAACCACGCCATCGGCGTGCTCTTCCACGGTTGTTCGGAATCGATCAGCCTGTACAACTGCCCGGTCAAACGCATAGATGCAGAAGCTGTGTACACCAACAACATTCCCTCCGGCGCGTTCCGGGGTTACGGTCTCGGGCAGGTCATCCTCGGCGTCGAGTCGGCGATGGACGAACTGGCACTCGCGCTGGACATGGACCCGTTCGAGCTTCGCCGGGTCAACGCGGTGACCCCGCTGGATCCGCTGATCGTCGTGCATCCGGAGCCGGACAAGTACCTGACATTCGGCAGCTACGGCCTGGACCAATGTCTGGACCTGGCGCAGGCGGCGCTGCGTCGCGGTAACGGGCGCCCGGTACCGCCCGGCCCGCACTGGCGGATCGGGGAGGGGATGGCCGTGGGCATGATCGCCACCATGGCCCCGCGCGGGCACATCGCCCACACAGCGGTGTCGCTACGACCGGACGGGCGCTACCTGCTGCGCGTCGGTACCAGCGAATTCGGCAACGGCACCGTCACCGTGCACAGCCAGATCGCCTGCACCGTGCTGTCCACCACCGCCGACCGGATCGACCTGATCAACTCCGACACCGACGGCGTTCCGTACGACACCGGCGCGTTCGCCTCGGCCGGCACCACCGTCGCCGGGCTCGCGCTGCACAAGGCCGCCGCGACGCTGCGAGAAGTGTTGCACCACAGCGCCGCCGCAGTGCTCGGCGTCGCTCCCGGCGAGTGCATGCTGGAACGCGACGGGGTCCGGGCGGGGGAGCGCCTGGTGCCCTTCCCGGATGTTATCGCCGCCGCACCGGAGCAGCACCGGACCGACGGCGGCCTCACCGCCACGGGCAGCGAGTTCGGCGACACCCGGTCGCTGTGCTTCAACGTGCAGGCGTTCCGGGTGGCGGTCGACGTCCGGACCGGTGAGGTCCGCATCCTGCAGTCGATCCAGGCCGCCGATGCCGGCACGGTGATGAATCCGGAGCAGTGCCGCGGTCAGGTCGAAGGTGGGGTGGCGCAGGGGATCGGCAGCGCGCTGTACGAGGAGGTGATGATCGCCGACGGGGTCGTCGCGAACCCGGTCTTCCGCACCTACCGGGTGCCGCAGATGGCCGACATCCCCGACGCCGAGGTGTATTTCGCCTCTACCAGCGACGAGCACGGACCGTTCGGCGCGAAGTCGATGAGCGAGAGCCCGTACAACCCGGTGGCGGCTGCGCTGGGCAACGCCATCACCCGGGCCGTCGGCTCGCGGTGCTACGAGACGCCGTTCTCCCGCGACCGGGTGTGGCGGATGCTGCAACCCCAGGTAGCTACCGAGCAGGGGATCCCGACATGACGCTGTTCCACGCCACGGTGATGGACACGCCGGTCGATCCGTTCACTGCCGGTCCCGCTGCCGCGCTGGTCGCCGACCAGGACGCGGCGCTGGTAGTCCGGGACGGCATGATCGTCGCCCGGGGTGCGTGGGAACCGGTCCGGTCGCAGTACCCGAAGGAGGCGACGGTCGACCTGACCGGGGGCGTGCTGCTACCCGGTTTCGTCGACACGCACGTGCACTTCCCGCAGGTCCGGGCCATCGGCGGGTTGGGTATGCCGCTGCTGGCGTGGCTGGAGCAGTGCGCGCTGCCGGAGGAGAGCCGGCTGGCCGCCCCGGAGTACGCCGCCGCGGTGGCCGAGGAATTCCTGAACGGGCTCGTTGCCGCCGGTACCACCTCGGCGCTGGTGTTCGGTGCCCACTTCGGCCCGGCGATGGATCTGCTGTTCGCCGGCGCGGAACGCCGCGGGCTCAACATCACCTCCGGGTTGGTGCTGTCCGACCGGATCCTGCGGCCCAGCCTGCTGGTCACTCCCGAGCAGGGGCTCGTGGCCAGCCGCGAGTTGATCAAGCGGTGGCATGGCCGCGGCCGGCTGAAATATGCGGTCACACCCCGGTTCTCGCTGTCGACCACCGACGCGATGCTCGAGGTCTGCGCGGAACTGCTCACCGGCGACGTCTGGTTCACGTCGCACCTGAACGAAAATGTGTCGGAGATCGCTGCGGTGGCAGAGTTGTTCCCGCGATCGGCGCACTACCTCGACACCTATGCCCACCACGGTCTGGTGACATCGCGCAGTGTCTTCGCCCACAACGTCCACCCGGTACCCGCCGAGTTGGAACTGATGGCGGCGCAGGGCGCCTGGGCGGCGCACTGCCCAACCAGCAACGCCTCGCTGGGCAGCGGCATGTTCCCGCTGCGCGAGCATCTCGAGTCCGGCGTCGGCGTGGCGCTGGGCTCGGACGTCGGCGCCGGCACCGGGTTCTTCCTGCCCAAAGAAGGACTCCAGGCGTACTTCGTGCAGCAGCTGCTCGGCCGGCGGGGGCTGCCGCTCACACCGGCGCATCTGCTGTACCTGGCCACCAGAGCCGGCGCGCTGGCGCTCGGGATCGCTGACCGGGTCGGCGATCTGGCCGTCGGCAGGGAATTCGACGCGGTGTGGCTGCGTCCGCCGGCCGGCGGGCCGTTGGCCGTCAACATCGCCAACGCCGCCGATCCCGCCGACGCGCTCGCCCGCATCTTCGCGCTCGCCACACCGGCCGACGTCGCCGGCGTCTGGACCTGCGGCCGCCGGATCAGCGGCGACACGTCGACCTGAATGCGACCAGATCCCCAGGTGTAGCGGTCCTCTACGGCCCCCGACGGCGCTGGAACCGTCAGACGCGATCAGTGATCAGCGCTTGTCGTTCGCCAGGTCGTTGGCGAATTCGTCGACCTCGTCCGTCTGCGGAGCGGAGTTGGATGCCGCCTCGGCCTTCACGTCGTGAGTCTGTGCGTGCCGCCCCTGCGTGCCGCCCTGATCGGAATACGGCTCGCGACCGTCGCCGGTGCTGTGATCATCGTTCCTGGCCATGACTGGCTCCCTCGTGTACATCCGTACCGCTCGGTCGACTCGAGCCACTCACTGGCAAGAGCTCGCCGGTGCACCGTTTCCTGGTGAGCGCCGGCGCACGACTTTCGTGGTCGCCTGTGCGCGAGCCTACGTCGTCAGCGGCCGGTCAGGAGTTGAGCTCCGGCATCTTGATCGGCTTCGAGCCGGAGGTGGGGGGAGCGCCGTTGCTGGTGTTCGGCCGCGGTGCCCCGCCCTGGAAACCCTTGCGGACGGCTTCGAAGATCGCCGAGCCCTGACCGACCAGCGACGCGGCGATGTCGCCGAGCCCATCGGCGCCGTTGAGGACCGTGACGTTGGCGCCGTTGAGGCCGACCGCCGCCGACTTGACGATCTCTGGCAACTGCTCGATCAGCATCCGGTCCAGCGCCACCCGGTTGTTGGAAGCTGCTGCACCAGCCAGCATCTGGATCTTCTCAGCCTCGGCGGCCGCCAGGATCTTGGTCTTCTGGGCCTCGGCCAGCGCAGGCTTGAGGACCTCGGCCACCAGCTGCTGCTCGCGCAGTTCGGCATTCCGCTCGGCCACATCGCGCTGGGCATGCAGCACCTCGAGCTGGGCCTGCGCCTGGGAGAGCGGACCGGCCTGGGCGGCCGCGGCCTGGGCCCGGTCCACCTCGGCCTTGTAGGTCGCCTGCACGATGGTGGTCTGGCGTTGGTACTCCGCCTGCTTGCGCAGTGAATCCTGCTCGGCCTGCGCTGCCATCTGGTTGGCGTTGGACTGTGCGATCGCCGCGGCCTGTTGGATCGCGGCGTTGTGCGGCGCCGACATGGCGGCGATGTAGCCGAGGCGGCCGTCATCGATGGATTGGATCTGCAGCGCATCGACGGTGAGGCCGATCCTGGCCATCTCCCCCTTGGAGCCGTCCAGTACCTCTGTGGCCAACTTCTGCCGTTCGGTGACGATCTCCTCGACCGTCATCGAGCCGATGATCGACCGCAGGTGACCGGCGAAAATGCGGCCGGTCAGGATCGACATCTGATCCTGATCGGACAGAAAACGTTGCCCGGCGGCGACGATCGACTCGACGTCGCTGCCGACCTTGAAAGCGATGACCGCCTTCACGTTCAGCGCGATGCCCTGCTTCGTCACGCAGGTCTCCTGCACCTCGGACTCCGTCATCGCCAGCGACAGCAGGTTCGCCCGCCTCACCAGCGGCACGACGAACGCGCCATGCCCGATGACCACCCGGAACGGTGCACCGCTGCTCGAGCGTCCGCCGGAGATCAGCAGCGCCTCGTCGGGATCAGGAACGCGATAGCCGAACATTTCCATGCCTACTTTCGTCTGCGAAACAGCTTGTATTCAGCGTAGATCTTTCGCAGCGGAGCGGTGGAAATTGTTGCCGGTTCGAAGCACTGCGGCATCGGGCCCGGCTGGTCGGGTGCTACTCCGGCGGATGACTGGCGCCGGGCAGCGGGAAATCGGCCCAGGGAACGACGGTGACCTGCCGATGCGGGGCCACTTCGACCACCAGCACCGACGCTCCGCGTTCGATGGGCGAGTCGCTACTGGCGATGTAGCACTCGCGCACCCCGCCGACGGTCAGTTGCACTTCACCCGGGCCATGCCGGCCCCGGGTGGCGACCACCACCTGTCCCACCGTCCCGATCACCGCGGAATCCGTCATGCCGAGCCCTTCGTGCGTTTCCCGACTGTACGTCGGTGCCGCGTCGCCCGGCCGGACAACTCCTGGTTCGGCAGGGGTGGGTCGGGACTGCCAGTAGCCGCCCCAGCCGCCGAATTGCGGTGGACAGCGGTGAACGTCCGCGACGCCGATCTGCTAATACCCTGATCGCTGTCGTTGCGCCGCAGCAGCTTTCGACGTACCGAACGGTGAATAGCGCGGCACCCAGACCGCCAGCGCGGCGGCGGCCAACAGGCCGGCGGATCCGATGGTGACGATCCCGACCGCCAACGTGAAGGCCGACGCCACCACCGACATGACGATCGGTCCGGCTGCGCTGCCGGAATCGCTGAGCACCCGCCAGAGGCCGAGGAACTTGATCCGCCCCACCGGCGGCGCGGCGTCCGCACCGAGCGTCATCATC
>CAXSEW010000024.1:0-16380 GCA_964236185.1 uncultured Nakamurella sp.
GGATCGGCTGTTTGCCGACGATGCCGCCGACCGGCACTGGCGCGAAAGATTTTCGGCCACCCGGATCAGCCTGGCGGATACTGCCCGGGACGATCCCGACCGCGCGGTTTACGTCTCCAATGCCGGCGGACGCTACGAGCTGTACACCTGGGACATCGGCGCGGACATCCATACCGTCGCCACGCAGCGGCCGGACGGCACCCCGCACGGCACCCTGTCCGCGGACGGGACCGATCTGTGGTGGTTCGACGACAAGGACGGCGACGAGTTCGGCCAGTGGCAACGCCAACCGTTCGGTAGCTCGCCGGGCTCGGCAACGCCGGCGCTGCCGGGCGTCGACCCGGGCTATCCGGCGGGCCTGGCCGCCGGCAGTCGCGTCACCGTAGCCGGATTCGCCGACGACGACGGCACCCGCATCCACCTGTGCGTCGGCGATCAAGAGCCGGACGTGGTGTACCGGAACTCGAGCGATGCCAGCGTGGACGGCTTGTCCCACGACGAAACGGTGTGGCTGCTGGCGCATTCCGAACACGGTGACTCCCGATATCCCGCCCTGCGGGCGATCTCGGTGCGAACCGGCGAGGTGCTGGCCGAACTCGACGACACCCCGGGAAAGGGTCTGGGCGCCATCGCCTTCGCGCCGGTCGCGGGCGACCAACGGGTGCTGGTCAGCCACGAGCGTTACGGCCGCGACCAACTGCTGATCTGGGACGTCGGCACCGGAGCGGTCACCGAACTCGACATCGACCTGCCTGGCGACGTGTCCGCCGACTTCTACCCCGACGCCGGCGCGTTGCTGGTGTTGCACACCAGCGAGGCACGCACCAGCATGCACCGCTACGACCTGTCCACCGGTGAACTGACGTCGCTGCCGGCGGCGCCGGGGGTGACCTCGGCGGCGCTGGCCCGGCCGGACGGCGCCGTCTGGTATCGGTGGTCCAGCGCACAGCAACCCGGACAGCTCCGGTGTCTCGCCGCGGACGGTGTCACCGACTCCACCCTGCTGCTGCCACCGGGCGGACCTGCACCCGGATCGCAGCCGCTGACCGATCTGCGGGTCGACGGCCCCGGCGGCTCGGTGCACGCGCTGGTCGCCCGCCCGGACAGTGAAGGCGCCGAAGCCCCGCTACCGACGGTGTTCTTCCTGCACGGCGGCCCCGCCGCCGCCGACGAGGACTCCTACGACGCCACCCGGGCGGCCTGGCTGGACGCGGGGTTCGCGGTGGTGCACGTCAACTACCGCGGCTCGACCGGCTACGGATCCGCTTGGCGCGACGCGCTCACCGCCCGGATCGGGCACACCGAACTGGCCGACGTGGCCGCGGTGCACGACCACCTGCTGGCCGCCGGCGACATCGATCCGGCGCGCTGCGTGCTCGCCGGCTATTCCTGGGGCGGTTTTCTGACCCTGCTGGCCCTGGGCACCCAGCCGGACCGCTGGGCTGTCGGCATCGGCGGCGTTCCGGTCGCCGACTACCTGCAGGCCTACGAGGACGAGATGGAACCGCTACGCGCCTACGACCGGGCCCTGTTCGGCGGATCGCCGCAGGAGGTGCCGGACGCCTACACCGATTCGTCGCCGCTGACCTACGTCGACGCGGTCGTCGCCCCGGTGCTCGTCCTGGCCGGCGAGAACGACCCGCGCTGCCCCATCCGGCAGATCGACACCTACCTCGACGCGCTGGCCGTGCGGGGCGCCCGCTACGCCCAGTACCGCTACGACGCCGGACACGGCTCCATGGTGGTGCAGGAGCGCATCCGCCAGGTCGCCTGCGAGATCAACTTCGTCCGAACGGCTCTGGGGATGCCGTCGGACTGACCCGACGCGCGACGTCCACCTGGTCGACGGGTTCCCGACAACGGTGGCGCCGGGCCACAACGGGTCAGCCGGGCAACTCCGGGAAATCCTCTAGCCGATACTCGAATTCCGAACGATCGCCGGCCGCCGCCAACTCATCCTCGCGTCCGCGGAGTTCCACGCGGCGGATCTTGCCGGAGATCGTCTTGGGCAGGTCGGTGAATTCCAGCCGGCGGATCCGCTTGTACGGCGACAGCTGCTTCGTCGCGTACTCGAAGATGCGCCCTGCCGTCTCCCGGCTCGGCTCGAATCCCCCCGCCAGCAACACATAGGCCTTGGGCACCGCCAGCCGCACCGCGTCCGGAGCGGGAACGACCGCTGCCTCGGTCACCGATTCATGCTCCAACAGCACCGATTCCAACTCGAACGGGGAAATCCGGTAATCGCTGGCCTTGAACACGTCGTCGGCGCGCCCGACGTACGTCACATAGCCCAGCTCGTCCACCGATCCGACATCGCCGGTGTGGGAATAGTTGTCGGCCATGGCCGTGGCTGTCAGCTCGGGGTCGCCGTGGTACCCGGTCATCAGCGCCAGCGGCCGCGCCGCCAGGTCCAGGCAGATCTCACCTTCACCGGTACCGCCTGCGCTGCCCGGTACCACCGGCGTGACGGTCCCGGTGGTCGAGTCGACCAGCGCCACCGTGAAGCCGGGCATCGGCCGGCCCATCGATCCATCTTTTACCACCTGGCCCGGCGAATTACCGATGGCCAGCGTCATCTCGGTCTGGCCGAAGCCGTCCCGGATGGTGACGCCCCAGGCCCGCCGCACCTGCTCGATCACCTCCGGGTTCAGCGGCTCGCCGGCGCCGAGTACCTCGCGGGGCGGCGTCGCCAACGCCGACAGATCGGACTGGATGAGCATCCGCCACACCGTCGGCGGAGCGCAGAACGTCGAGACGCCGTGCTCGTCCATCACCCGCATCAGGGCTCGGGCGGAGAACCGCTGGTAGTTGTAGATGAAGACGGTGGCACCGGCGATCCACGGCGCGAACACGTTGGACCAGGCATGCTTCGCCCAACCTGGCGAGGAGATGTTCAGGTGGACATCCCCCGGCCGCAGACCCAGCCAGTACACCGTCGACAGGTGCCCGATCGGATACGAGACATGGCTGTGTTCCACCAGTTTCGGCAGGGCCGTGGTGCCGGAGGTGAAGTACAGCAGCAGCGTGTCACCGGCCAGGGTGACGCCGTCGGGAACGAATTCACCTACAGTGGAACGACTTTCACCGTAAGGTAGCCAACCGGGGCGGGTGTGGCCGACCGCGACCCTGACGTACTCCCCCGGCACCTCGTCGAAGGTGCCGGTATCGGTGTCCCGGGCGACGACGAAGGCCGCGTTGCCCCGCTTCACCCGGTCGCGGAGATCGGCGGGCGCCAGCAGGGTGGACGCCGGAATCAGCACAGCACCGAGCTTGATGGCCGCGAGGATGATCTCCCAGAGCTCGAGCTGATTGCCGAGCATGAGGATGATCCGGTCCCCGCGCCGCACGCCGACGCTGCGCAGCCACAGCGCGACCTGATCCGACCGCGCCGACAACTGGCCGTACCCGACCGACGCCGTTGCGCCGTTCTCCTCGACGATGGTCAACGCGGCCCGATCAGGATGTTCGGCTGCCAGCACGTCGAACCATTCCAGCCCGAAGTTGAAGGCCTCGGGTCGCGGCCAGCGGAAATCGCGGACGGCGGTGTCGTAGTCCGTCGCCGATGCGATCAGCAGGTCGCGGGCGGCACGAAGCAGGTCGGTCGCCGCGGTCGGTGCTGACGCCATCGCAGAAGTCCTCTCGATTCGCCCGGCAGTGGGCCGCAGGGCATGGCCAAATGCTGCCACGGCGGGTCGGTCCAGTCCGCGCGGGACGTCCGCGCCTCGCACAACAAATCAGCCTGCACCACGGATCAGCCGGCCAACACCCAGCCGCTCACCGATGCCGGCCCCGGCGAGGCGGCTCCGGCCAGGGACAGTACGTCGAATCCGGACCAGTGCAGGCGAACCGCCCGCGGTAGCGGCCCGTCGACGGCACCCAGCGTCCGGGCCGGCGCCAGTCGAGCTGCGCCCAGCGCGGCCAGGGCCAACAAGAGCCTGCCGCCCGCGTCTGTGGACACCACCGCGACCCGGGCGCCGTCCGGTGAGAATGCGGCAGCGCCGAAATCACCGCTCAGGCCAGGCACGTCGACCAGCCGACCGGAGGCGATGTCGAGCAATCGGGGTGGTCCCGGGTGCGAGAGCGTCGCGGACCCGACCACCGCGACCCGCCCGTCCGGCGACACCGCCAGCGGTACCAGTTGGGTACCGGCCGGGCCGAGCGGGCCGACCTCCCGGCGTGCGCCGGTGACCAGGTCGATATCCACCAGGTTCGGCAGCAGCTGGTCGCCGCGATAGACGGTGAACAGCACGGTAGATCCACCGGTCGCCAGGTAGCCGGACTGGAATTCGTAGGGTCCGGTCGCCTGTGCCACCACCCTGGGCACCAGGGATATCGGGTCGACGTCGACCAGCCGACTCCGAGGGCCGTCCAGTTCGAAGGTGCTGCTGATCAGCAGCAGGTCACCCGCCGCTCCCCACACCATTCCGGTGTACGCCGCAGCCGGCCCTTTCGCCGCAGCGCCGGTCGACGTTCCGGTCGAGGTACCGATTGAAGGCCTGGCCGGCACCGAGGATGGGCCGGGAGCCGAGCCGGGGGACGAAGGAGCCGGCGCCCCGGACGAGGTGACCGCCGTTCGGCCGTCGGCGGTCGGGACCGGGCGCGCACCGCCGGTGCGGGGGTCGACCAACCAGACCAGTCCGCGACCCTGGGCGCTGACATCCTGCCCGACGGCCACCCAGCGCCCGTCCGCAGAAAAGGCGGCGCTGACCGCCGGCGACCCGGCCAGCCGCAGGTCGGCGCAGACGGCCGGGTTGGCCGCAGCGGCGCCGACGGCTTGGAAGCACACGCCGCGCCGGGTGCTGGCGAATGCCTGCAGCGAGCCGTCCGGCGACAGCGCCAGCACGCCGGCCGTGCCGGTCACGACCCGCGCGCTGACCGCAGGAAGCGGCGGGCTCCGATAGGGGGCGATGACGGCCGCGCCGTCCGCCTGGCAGCTCGCCCCCACCAGCGCCGGCGTCACCGCCAGCAGCACCGTGATCCAGCGCCGGGCCGCAGCTCCGCGCCGCGGGCCGCGACGGCGGAGCGGAGGCACACTGGCGGTGGTCGTCATGGTTCCAGCCAATGTACGAGCCGGCGGGAGTGCGCGAGCGCAGCCCATCGGACATCAGCAGTACGGCCGGACACTCGCGCCTCGGCCGGTTCGCCGCCAGGATGTCTCCGGTGCAACAGTGGGCCCATGGGATTCGGGTTCGAGCGTGGCACCGACGGTCCGCGGGTCATCGTGGCCGCGGTGGACGGTTCGACGACGTCGTTGCGCGGTGCTGCGTACGCCGCCGGCCTGGCCCGGCGCCAGAGTGCGGAGCTGGTCGTGGTGTTCGTCGCCACCGCGTCGGCGATGGCCAACTTCGTGCCCGCCGCCGGGCCGGCCCTGAGCGAAGCCGCCCATGACATCGCCAACGACCTCCGCCGTCAGCTCGAAGAAGTCACCGAGCAGGGCCTGATCAGGGCCCGCTTCGTCGAGCGCAGGGGCGACCCGTACACCGAGATCGCAAAGGTCTGCACCGATGTCCTGGCCGACGCGGTAGTGGTCGGCGCGTCGACCTCCGCCGGCCATCGGCTGGTCGGTTCACTCGGCGTGCGGCTGGTTCGCGCCGGTCGGTGGCCGGTGACGGTGGTTCCGTGAGACTGCCGCCCGGGCGGGGACGGCGCCCGGCAGAGGGCAGGCTCGCCGGGCTGCTCGCGGTGGGACTGGCGTTGGTCGCCGTGCTGGTGATCGCCGGGAGGCAGGCGCACGAGGTACCGGGAACTGCCGTGCTCGGCCGGGTGCCCGGGGCGCCCGACATCGGCCAGTGCCTGCTGCAGGCACCGCCGGAACAGGGCGGTGCGGGCGCCGGGCAGTCCTATCGACTCGGTAGCTGCTCGACGACGCACTACGGCGAGGTGGTGCAGGTGTCCGGCATCACCGGACCCGTCGACGCCGGTGCCACATGTGCCGATCCTGCCGACTTCCTCGGTTGGTCGCCACCGGCGACATCGGCGGCGCAGGTGCGCTGGCGGCCGATCGATGTCGATGTCATCACGATGAATCCTACTGCGCTGCAACGGGCTTTCGGCCAGCACTGGGTGGTCTGCGTGATCACTCCGCTGATCAGCGGTGCTGCCTACACCGGATCGGTCCGTGGCGTCCTGGCCACCGGCCGGGTTCCGGTGGCGTTCGCGGAGTGCACCGGGGGGCTGTACGTGCTCACCGGGTCCATTCCCTGCAATCGGCCGCACCCCTACGAGCTGTTCGCCTCGGCCGACCTGCCGGTGCCCTTCCGCGACCAGAGCGGGCTGGACGCGGACTGCCGGGTCATCGCCGCCACCGCCACCCGGCTGCCCGACCTGACCGCCGGGGGCGCCCTGGACGTGCGGGCCGTGCCGTTCCACCAGAACGCCGACGGCGCCACCGTGACCGGTCTGCCCGACGGCCCCAGCGATGTCGGGGCGCAGGCGGTGTGCCTGATCGGCGTGACCGGGGACCGCCTGCTCCGCGGCTCGCTGTTCGGCCTGGGCACGGCACCGTTGCCCTGGGCCTGAACCCGCTCGATGAATGCCTGCACCCGGCAGGCGCTCGGCTACCGTTCGGCGATGCCCCTTCACCCGGTGCGACGCCGCCGCGGCGGATGGGTCTCGTTCGCCGGCTGGGCGGCGATCGCGGCGGTGGCAGCGGTGTCCGTCGTCGGGTGTACCGCGAAGCCGGCGGACACCTCGACTACGTCGTCGAGCCGGACCTCGCCGGCCGGTCGATCGGCGGCGTCCCCGGCTGCCGCACCGATCTCGACCAGCCGGACGGTCAGCACGGCCCGAGATCCGACCAGCACCCAGTCGTCGCAGGCGACCGCCGTCGTCCGGTCGACAGCCACGACCCACAGCTCGACCACGGCGACCAACACGGCTGCCGGCGCCTGCGGCGCAGCCTGTTACCGAATCGGTGCCGTCCACCAGCTGCCGGCCGGCGTGGCGCCGGAGTCCAGTGGCATCGCCGCCTCGGCCGGGGTGCCCGGCGTGTTCTTCGTGGTCGACGACGGCACCGGCACCAACGAGATAGTGGCGGTCCGCTCCGACGGGTCTCTGGTGGCCAGGATCATGATCACCGGGATGTCGGCCCGCAACGCGGAGGCGCTGTCTGCGGGCCCGTGCGGCAGCCGGGCGGGTCGCTGCCTGTACGTCGGCGACATCGGTGACAACAGCGCCTCGCGTCGCAGCATCACCGTCTACCGGGTAGACGAGCCGGCGCTGTCCCCACCGCCGCTCGCCCCGCCGGCGGCCGATGCCTGGCAGTACACCTACCCGGACGGCCCGCACGACGCCGAAGCGATGGTTGTCACGCCGGACGGGTCACTGCTGGTGCTGACCAAGTCCGCCCCGAATGGCACCGGCGGACAGGTACCCGCGCACCGCATCTACCGTGCACCGGCCGGCGGCGGCGCGCTGAGCTTCGTGTCGTCCTACCGGCCACCGCCCCCCGCCGCCCCCGTCCAGTCGCTGTTCACCGGAACGGTGGTCACCGACGCTTCCTACACCCCCGGCCGGATGCTGCTGCTCACCTACGACGAGGTCATCGAATACCGAGCGTCGAAACCGGGCGCGGATCCGGCCAACTTCCCGAGCTGGCCGCACTCCGAGCTACCGGCGCCGCCGATGATCCAGTCGGAGGGCATCACCGCCGACCTCACCGGCTGCGGCTACCAGGTCACCTCGGAGGAGGGCCCGGACGGCAGCCGGGCCGACTTGGCGGCCGTCAGCTGCGGCTGAGTAGACCTGACTTCACGGGACGGGAGCAAGTGGACAACGGTCAGGCCAGGATCGCCCAGGGGGCGGCGAGGAAGTTCACGTCGGGCAGGTGGATCCAGCCCTCCTCCTCGGCCAGCAGCAGGTCGCCGGGTTCCGGGGCGAGGGTGCGGCCCAGCTGCACCGCACCGGCGACGAGAGCGGCGACGACGGCGTCGAGCGCGTCCGCCGAACTGGCGCACAGCGGCGCCGACGGCCCGAGATCGAGCCACGGCGCCTGCCGCAGCAGCGCCCCGATCAGCGCATTCCGCACGCCCGGGTCACGCTTGTAGCCGCGGGAGGGCAGCCCCCACCGGAGCAGCGCGGCCGCCGGATACACCTCCGCCACGCACGAGCACATCCCACTACGCCGCAGCGGCCGGGCGGCCGCCGGCCAGCCGGCCAGCAGGCCGGCCGCCCGCATCGCCGGGTAGCCGATCAGGTCGGCGGACACGCTGAGCGGCCAGCGTCCCGTCCGCTCGTGGACCCGGAAGTCGGTGCGGCGGTAGGCGAGTGACCGCCGGCCGGCGCTGTCGCCGCCGGTGGCCGGGTCGACGGTGCCGGAACGGTGCGCCAGCAGCAGGTCGGTGAAACCGGTCGGCCAGCCCAGCGGGCAGTCGATGCCGACCACCGCCGACCCGGCGGCCGCGGCATGGATGTGCTCGTTGCTGGTCCCGATCCGGAGCTGGGCCACCCGAACATGTCCGGGCCGCCAGTCGAGCACGGCCAACCCGGTGGTGGTGTCCTGCGCCGCCAGGTCGACGCCCACGGTCCGGAACCCGCCGGACGGCGCCGCGGCCGACGGTACCGCGGCATTCGGCAGCGTCAGATGTCGGTCCGGTCGAGTGCGGCGGCCACCACTTCGGCGATCTGCACGGCGTTCAGCGCGGCACCCTTGCGCAGGTTGTCGTTGCTGATGAACAGGGCGAGCCCGCGGCCGCCGGGCACCCCCGGGTCCGACCGCAGCCGGCCGACGTAGGAGGGATCGGATCCGGCCGCCTGCAACGGGTTCGGCACCTCGGACAATTCGACGCCGGGGGCGGCGGCCAGCAGCTCGGTGGCCCGCTCGACCGACATCGGCCGGTCGAACTCGACGTTCAGCGACAGCGAGTGCCCGGTGAACACCGGTACCCGGACGCAGGTTCCGGATACCAGCAGATCCGGGATGTCCAGGATCTTCCGGGACTCGTTGCGGAGCTTCTGTTCTTCGTCGGTCTCGAAGCTGCCGTCGTCGAGGAGGTTGCCGGCCAGCGGGATCACGTTGAACGCGATGGGCCGGACGTACTTCTTCGGCGCCGGGAACGCGACCGCGCCGCCGTCGTGGGTGAGCGACGCGGCGTCGGCGACCACCGCCTTTGCCTGCCCGTCGAGCTCGGCGACGCCGTCCAGCCCGCTACCCGACACCGCCTGGTAGGTACTGGCAATCAACCGCCGCAGGCCGGCCTCGGCATGCAGCGGTTTCAGCACCGGCATGGCCGCCATGGTCGTGCAGTTCGGATTCGCGATGATGCCGCCGCGCTCACCCGGCCGGGACAGCAGCGCCAGCGCGGCTTCCGGGTTGACCTCAGCGACGACCAGCGGCACCTGCGGGTCCATCCGCCATGCGGAGGAGTTGTCGATGACGATCGCGCCGGCGGCCGCGAACACCGGGGCCAGCGCCCTGGATGTCGACCCGCCGGCCGAGAACAGCGCGATGTCGATGCCGCGCAGATCCTCGACGGAGACCTCCGCCGCGTTCTCCACGACGATGTCCGCACCGTTCCACGGCAGGGTGGACCCGGCTGACCGCGCGGAGGCGAAGAACCGGATCGACCGGATCGGAAAGTCCCGTTCCAGCAGGATGAGCCGCATCACCGCGCCTACCTGACCGGTGGCACCGACCACCGCCACGCTCAAGCCCCCTCGTGCGCTGCTCATCTGCCGGTACCTCCGTAGACGGTCGCCGGGTCGTCCCCGCCGAGATCGAAAGCGTCGTGGATCGCCTTCACCGCGACGTCCAGCTCGACATCACGCACCAGCACCGAGATCCGGATCTCCGAGGTGGAAATGATGTCGATGTTGACCCCGGCGCCGGCCAGCGCCTCGCAGAACGACGCGGTGACGCCGGGGTGCGAGCGCATACCCGCGCCGATGAGCGAAACCTTGCCGACGTGGTCGTTGTAGACGATGGCGTCGAAGCCGATCTCTTCCCGCCGGGCTTCCAGCGCCGCAACGGCTCTCGGGCCGTCCGACTTGGGAAGCGTGAAGGTGATGTCGGTCTTGCCCTCCGCTGCCCGGGAGATGTTCTGCACCACCATGTCGATGTCGATCTCGGCGTCGGCGATGGTCCGGAAGATGCGGGCGGCGACCCCCGGTTGGTCCGGTACCGCTGCCACGGTCACCTTCGCCTCGCCGCGCTCGTGCGCCACGCCGGTGATCAATGCCTGTTCCACTGTCAGATCTCCCATGCTGCCGGTGACGATGGTGCCCGCCTTGTCGCTGTAGGACGAGCGCACGTGGACGGGTACGGAATAGCGGCGGGCGTACTCGACGCAGCGCAGCATCAGCACCTTCGCGCCGGCTGCAGCCATCTCGAGCATCTCCTCGTAGGTGATGGTGTCGAGTTTGGTCGCGTTGGACACGATCCGCGGATCGGCGGTGAAGACGCCGTCGACGTCGGTGTAGATCTCGCAGACGTCGGCGTGCAAGGCGGCGGCCAGTGCGACGGCGGTGGTGTCGGAACCACCGCGGCCCAGCGTGGTGATGTCCTTGGTGTCCTGCGAGACGCCCTGGAAGCCGGCCACCAGGGCGATCGCCCCGTCGTCCAACGCGGCCCGGATACGCCCCGGTGTCACGTCGATGATCCGCGCCCGGCCATGGGTGGAGTCGGTGATCACCCCGGCCTGCGAGCCGGTGAACGATCGAGCCTGGGCGCCCAGCGAGTGGATGGCCATCGCCACCAGCGCGTTGGAGATGCGCTCGCCCGAAGTCAGCAGCATGTCCAGCTCCCGGGCCGGAGGAACCGGCGCCACCTGCTGGGCCAGGTCCATCAGCTCGTCCGTGGTGTCGCCCATCGCTGAAACAACGACCACCACGTCATTACCGGCCTTGCGCGTGGCGACGATCCGCTCGGCGACCCGCTTGATGCGCTCCGCAGTGGCGACCGAAGAACCCCCGTACTTCTGCACGACCAGACTCACTGTGCGCCACTGCCCTTTCGCATGCTCGTCACCCCGGGGCTGGACCGGCCCGTCCGAACTCCTCGCCAGGGCGTGCATTCGGGCTTCACCCTACCTGCGGCCGTCCGGCCTTTCCGCCGGTTTCGACGCCGCACGCCCGGGCCGACGCAGGGACCGGCCGGTCCGCGGAAGAACTTCCGGGAGAGCTCGGCGAAGGCCGCAGGATGCTGGGAACCTGGCACCCGAAACCCGAGAAAACACCGTAAGAGACAGCGGCGTCCACGATCGGCAAGCCGATCCGTCAGGTCAGCGGCAGCGGCCGGTTGCCGATGCCGATCAGCGACCCGGTCAGCTCGCGGGTCCCGACCACGGCCACCGCGCACTGCACGAAAGGCGCCCCGGAGGTGTCGTCGACCACCTTGACGGTCAGCGCGCCGCCCCGAGTCGGATCGGCGACCTTCAGCACCGTTGCAGCCAGCGTGCGACAACCCGCGACGACGTCGTCCGGACTCGCCGACGACACGATCCCGGTTCCGGAATCCGACGGCTGGGCTACCAATCCGTAGCCGATCTGCTGGGTCCGGTGCGGCGAGGTGCAGTTGGTCGGAACACCGTGCTGGATCAGGTTCTCCGCCCAGCACAGGCCGAACGCGTCGGGCACGGTGCCGGACTGCCAGCTCGACCTCAGCGGTGTCGCCGGATAGAGCTGGCGGGCGGCGGACAGTACGCAGGCCGACCAGGTGCGGCCCGCGGCGCGGTCGCGAGGGTTCGGGCCGACGGTGGTCACGTCCACGTCGATGTTCAGGTTCCACTCGACACCGGCGATCACTGTCGTCGCAGCGGTACCCAGATACTTCTCGACCTGGCTCCGGCAGCCGGGGTTGGCCTGTTCGTAGTCGCCCAGCGTGCTCACCGCCGGCGCTCTCTGGGCGGCCGTGACCGAGATGATCTCCCCCGATACGTCGCCCGAGCACTTCACGACTGTGGCGACCGGCAACGTCCGGGCGGAGGCCCGGACGGCGGTGTCGGGATCGCTACGGTCGATTCCCCTGACACAACTCCCGACCGCAGGCGGCGGGTCGATCTCCGCGGCGACCGGCGCGCCGGCCACCTGCTTGCCGGCGAGCACGGGCAGTGCCAAAGCAGCAATCAGTGCCAGCACCAGCAGCAGCACTCCACCGAGGCGACGGTCCACTCCACCGAGGTTAACCAGGAGTCCTGTGGCGGTTGCTGTGGATGACCTGCGGGGCACGTCCGGTCACTCCAACAGCCCCTGCCGCAGGGCCTGCGCCACCGCGGCTGCCCGGTCGGAGACGCCGAGCTTCTCGTAGAGCCGCTGGGTGTGCGTCTTGACGGTGCTCGGCGCCAGGAACAGCTCGGCGGCGACGGTCGGTATCGACTTCCCGGCGGCGAATGCCTGCAGCACCTGGCGTTCCCGTTCGGAGAGCACCGGCCCGGCAGGTTGGGATCGCAGGCGGATCTGGCTGGCCAGACCGGCAGCCAATTCCGGTGGCACCACCGTCTTGCCGCGGGCCACCTGCTGCACGGCATCGACGATCTCCGCCCGGCGGGCGTCCTTCGAGAGGTAGCCGGCGGCGCCCTCCTCGAGTGCGCGGTAGACGATCGCGTTGTCGGTGATCGCCGACAGCAGCACGACCCGGGTCGGCAGGGCGTCCCGGACCACGGCGTGCACCACGCCCAGTCCGTCCACCTCGGGCATCTGGTAGTCCACCAGCGCGACCGCGGGTTGGTGCTCGCGGATCAGTTCGATGGCTTCCCGGCCGTTCTCGGCCTGGGCGACCACGTCGATCACACCGCTCTGCAGCAGACCTCGGGTGACACCATCGCGGAAGAACGGATGGTCGTCGGCGACCAGCACCCGAATGCGCGGCGTGGACTGGCTCATCGGCTTTTTCCATCCTGTCGGCAACACTGAGGACCTGAGGGCCTGCCTGGAATCCGGCGGCGGACGCAGTCGCATGCAACCATCTGCTGGTGTGGCCGAGCGGGAACCCCGCCGGTCCGGACCCAGCCAGGACACTGCCCAGAACAGGACACTGCGCGTGACCCCACCGCGGACCGCACGCCCGGAGCAACTCGACCAGATGGTAGCCGAGCATGCCGCCCGCGGCGCGGCCATCCACGTCTGGCTACGCGGGTTGCTGGTGGTGTTCGCGCTCGTCACCGTGCTGTGGGAGCCGCCGGAGCGATATCGGCTCCCGTGCCTGCTGCTGGCGATCGGTTACGCCGGCTGGGCGGTCGGTATCGCCGGGTGGCTGCGCCGCGATCCGGGTCACCTGGTGCAGTCGACCTGGCTGGTGCTGACCGTCGACCTGCTGCTGTTCGGCCTGCTCAACCAGCTGGCCGGCGTCTCGGACGAGTTGAGCTGGACGGCGTACATCCTGGTCAACGGCTTCCTGCTGATTCCGGTGCTGGCCGCCGCCCAGCTGCGGATGCGGCTGTCGTTCGCCGTCTCGGCCGGGGCGGTGGTGCTGTATCTGGTGTCCAGCATCGCGGCCCGGCAGGCCAACGGCGAACCCGGCACCGATGGCGAACCGTGGGCCTCGGTGTTGCTGCGGACGCTCGTGGTGGCGGCCGTGGGAGCGGGCGCGGTCCTGCTGACCAAGGTGCAGCGGAGCCGGGTGGAGCACATCGGTGCTCTGGCGGAGCAGCGGACGGCGCTGCTCACCCAGCTGGGCAGCATGGAGGACCGCCAGCGGCGCGAGTTGGCCGAGTCGCTGCACGACGGCGCCCTCCAGTACCTGCTCGGCGCCCGGCTCGATCTCGAGGACGCGCTGGATTCCGGCGATCCGGCGGCGTTCGACCGGGTCGACACGGCGCTGTCGACCTCGGTTGCCCTACTGCGGTCGACCGTTTCGGAACTGCACCCCGCGGTGCTGGCGCAGGCCGGTCTGGCCCAGGCGCTGCGGGATCTGGCGAAGAACACCCAGGCCCGCGGCCGGATGCTGGTGGACGTCACCGTCACGCCACCGGACGACCGGGAGAAGCACAGCGCCGACCTGGTGCTCTTCTCCGCCGTCCGGGAGCTGGTGGCCAATGCGGTCAAACATGCGCAGGCACAACATGTCTCGGTAACGATGAGCCGTGATCCGGACGGTGTGGGCGTCACCGTGACCGACGACGGCCGCGGCATCGCGCCGGGGGAACCCGAACGACGACTGGCGGAGGGCCACATCGGCCTGTCCTCCCACCGACTCCGGGTGGAGGCCGCCGGCGGGCGGTTGACGCTGGGACCGGCGCTCCCGCGCGGCACCGTGGCCGCCGTCTGGGTGCCCACCGGCGCGGCCGTCCGGCAGTCGACCTAACCCCCCGTCGGGCTGTCGAGTCGCGGTAGGTCGAGGCGTTGAGGCTGTCCACCGATCGGTGGACGCGGCGTTCCTCCCCCGGATCGTGCGACCGGTGGACGGTGCGCAGGCCCTCGCCGGCAGAAGCTTGTATCAGCCGGCCAGGAGAGCCGGAACAAGCAAGGGGAAAGATCATGACCAGCACCTACTACTCCCAGCAGTGGAACGACGAGACCATCGACCAGGCCGCTTCCCAGCGCTACCAGCGGCCCGCTACCGGCCCGGTGGCCGCCCCCGTGGCCGCACCGGTCAGCCGGATCCGGCACATCGACCAGGCCCGGTTCTGGGTCGGCGCGGTGCTGACCTCCACCGTGGCCGGCCTGGGCGGCGTCATCGGCCTGGTCGTCGCCCAGGACCTGCTGCAGATCTCGCTGTCGGGCTCCCCCTTCGGCATCGGCCCGGTGCACATCGCCAGCTACGGACTGCTGGCCGGCCTCGTCGCCATGCTGGCGGCCGCCGTCTACGCCGGACTGCTGGCCTTCGCTCCCCGCCCCACCGTCTACTTCGGCGCCCTCGGTGGACTGCTCACCGCCCTCGCCGTGCTGCTGCCCTTCACCGCTCCCACTGCCATCGGCGGCCAGATCGCTCTGGCGGCGATCAACCTGACCGTCGGAGTCCTGATCCTCTCGCTCATCCCGGTGGCCGCTTCCAACGCCAGGCCTCAGCGCTGAACGCGGGGCCGGCCGCACCAGCGGCCTGGGACGGCTTCGACCCCGACCGAAGTCGTCCCCGGCCGCTCGTTAGGCTGCGGGCGATCGATGACCCCCGGGCCGTCGATCGCCCGTTTCTTCGTACCCGGCCAGGAGGCCTCCGTTGATCGACACCACTGCCCTGGCTAGAAGTTTCGGCGCCGCCCTGCCCGACTGGGTGCTCCCGTTCGCAGCTTCCTACGAGGCATCGACCGCTACCTCCGAGCAGCGGATGGCTCTGGTCCACGAGTTGGCCAACCGCAACTACGTGGCCGGGAACGGCGGCCCGTTCGCGGCCGTCGTCGCCGACCCGGGCACCGGCGAGATCGTGTCCATCGGCGTGAATGTGGTGCTGTCCAGCGGATTCTCCAGCGCTCACGCCGAGGTCACCGCCATTTCGCTGGCCCAGGCGGCGATCGGCTCCTGGGATCTGGCCGCAGCACGCCCGGGCCTGGAACTGGTGGTGAACTGGCGGCCGTGCGCGATGTGCTTCGGCGCGGTGCTGTGGTCGGGCGTGCAGCGGCTCGTCGTGGCCGGCGACGGTCCGGACCTGGAGCGGCTCACCGGTTTCGACGAGGGCCCGGTGGTTCCCGACTGGGCGCAGCAGCTGCAGTCCCGCGGCATCGCCGTCGAGCAGGACGTGCTGCGGGACGGCGCCATCGCCACCTATACCGCTTACGGCGCCAGCCAGGCGCTGGTCTACAACGCCCGCCGATGACGGTCATCCAGCACAGCGTCGATTCCGGCGGCGTGCTGCTCAACGTCGCCACCGCAGGCGATGGCCCACCGGTGCTACTGCTGCACGGCTTTCCCGACTCGTGGCAGCTGTGGCGCCACCAGATCGACGCGTTGGCCGCGGCCGGGCACTTCGTGCTGGCACCCGACCTGCGCGGTTTCGGCTCGTCCGACCGGCCGGATGCGGTGCGCGACTACCGGATGCCGTTGCTGCTGTCCGACATCCACTGCGTGCTGTCACATTTCGGGGTCGACCGGACGTCCGTCGTCGGACACGACTGGGGTGCCGCGATTGCGTGGAGCTTCGCGACCCACCATCCGGAGCTGCTGGACAAGCTTGCCGTCCTCTCCGTCGGGCACCCGGGCGGGAACATCGCCGCCGGGATCGAGCAGCGGCAGCTGTCCTGGTACATGCTGTGGTTCCTGCACGAGGGGGTGGCCGAGTCGGTACTGCCGGCCGACGACTGGGCGGCCTTTCGGCAGTGGGCGTGGGCTTCTCGTCCGGCCGGGTCGGACGTCGACATGGACCGGCAGATCGCCGACCTGTCCCGGCCGGGCGCCTTGACCGCCGCACTGAACCTGTACCGCGCGAACATCCGGCCGGCTACTTATTTTCTGCCCACCCTCCCGCCCACGCCCACCCTCCCGCCCACGCCCACCCTCCCGCCCACGCCCACCCTC
>CAXSEW010000025.1:0-16339 GCA_964236185.1 uncultured Nakamurella sp.
CGACGGGCGTGCCGACCGTCGTCGTCGACGACGACCCGGAGACCGGCGAGCTGCGTCAGCCGGGCGGGTTCTTCTCCTCGCCCTTCGGGCGGAAGTCTGATCCGGGCGACCCGAACGAGGCTTCCCAGCCGATCGCCGTGACCACCGAGGCCGATCTCGCTCTCGAGACAGCCCAGCAGGAGGCGGCCGAACGGACCGCCGACCTGCAGCGGGTGACCGCGGAGTACGCCAACTACCGCAAGCGGGTCGACCGGGATCGGGACCTGGTCGTCAAGAATGCCAAGGCCAGCATCCTGACCGAGATGCTGACCGTGCTGGACGACATCGACCGCGCCGACCGGCACGGTGACCTGACCGGAGCCTTCAAGGCGGTGGCCGAGCGGCTGACCGGCGTGCTGACCAAGGCCGGGCTGACCCAGTTCGGTGCCGCCGGCGACGATTTCGATCCGGCCCAGCACGAGGCTGTGCAGTTCGCCACCTCGCCGGAGGTGTCGGTGCAGACCGTGACGACGGTGATGCGGAACGGCTACACACTCGGTGACCGGCTGGTTCGCGCAGCCGTGGTCGGCGTCACCGGCCCGGACACCGACGGCGCCGGCAATTCAGCCGGAGCCGCAACGCCCGAGCCGTCGGGGCAGTCGACCAGTGCGACGGATACCTCGCAGGACGACGTGGTCGACGCCGAACTCGTCGAGGACTGACCGACAGATGTCCTGCGGGGTGTGCGCCCGGCGCACACTCTGCAGGACATCGGCGTACCGAAGGCCATCAAGAGGCAGCAAGATCAACCGGAAGGAGGTTCCTGGTGAGCGCCAAGGATTACTACGAGAAAGACTTCTACGCCGCACTGGGCGTGAGCAAGACGGCCACGGCCGCTGAGATCAAGAAGGCGTACCGGAAGCTGGCCAGGGACTTCCACCCGGACAAAAACCCCGGCAACAAACAGGCCGAGGACAAGTTCAAGTCGGCCTCCGAGGCGTATGACGTGTTGTCCGACGACAACAAGCGCAAGGAGTACGACGAGGCCAGGGCAGCCGTCAGCACCGGTGCGTTCCGCGGCTTCGGCGGCCAGCCCGGCGGTAGCGGTGCCGGTGGATTCGACATCAACGACCTGCTGCGCAACGGCGGCGGTGCCGGCGGTCTCGGCGACATCTTCGGAGGCCTGTTCAACCGCGGCGGCAGCAACGGGCGGGCGCCCCGCGCCAAGCGGGGCAACGACGTCGAGACCGAGGTGCGGATCGCCTTCGGGGAATCCGTCTCCGGCGTGACGGTCCCGCTGCGGTTGACCGACCGCAGCACCTGCCCGACCTGTCTGGGCACCGGCGCGAGGCCAGGCACTTCGCCGCACAACTGCCCAGTGTGCAACGGCACCGGTTTGACCACGCGCAATCAGGGATCCTTTGCGTTCTCCGAACCGTGTGCCAATTGCCGCGGCTCGGGGTCGATCGTCGACGACCCCTGCCCCACCTGCCATGGCGACCGCACGGTGGTCCAGTCGCGAACGCTGTCCACCCGCATCCCGGCCGGCGTCTCGGACGGCCAGCGCATCCGGCTGGCCGGCAAGGGCGAGGCCGGCTCCGGCGGCGGACCGCACGGCGACCTGTTCGTCGTCGTCCACGTCACCCCGCACGAGCTGTTCGGCCGCAGCGGCGACAATTTGACGCTGAGCGTTCCGGTGACCTATCCGGAGCTGGTCTTCGGTACCGAACTGACCGTGCCCACGCTGACCGGCTCGGTCAGGCTACGGGTCTCCGCGGGTACCGCGACCGGGCGGAAGCTGCGCGTCAAGGGCGCCGGCGTGAAGCGCAAGGACAGTACCGGCGACCTGATCGTCACGGTCGAGGTTGCTGTGCCCCAACGGGTTTCGGACGAGGCCAAGGCGGCGCTCGAGGCCTATGCCGCGGCCGCGACCGACGATCCGCGGCCGGCGATCAGCCGGGCGCTGCGGGCGACGACGAGTACGTCATGAGCACCGAACCGGTTCCGGGCTCGGCGAGCTCCGAGGCCGGCGGCGGCGCGGAGGTGCCGGGGCTGCCGGTCAGCGGCTTCGAGGTCGACGCGCCGCTGTTCGTGATCTCGGTGGCCGCCCAGCTTGCAGGTATGCACGCCCAGACGCTGCGATCCTATGATCGGGAGGGTCTGGTCTCGCCCGGCCGGACATCCGGCGGTGGCCGCCGCTATTCCCGCCGCGACATCGAACTGCTCCGAGAGGTGCAGAAACTGAGCCAGGAAAAAGGCGTCAACCGGGCCGGCATCCGCCGGATCATCGAGCTGGAAGCGCAGGTCGATGCCATGCGGGCCCGACTCGTCGAACTGGCGGACGAGGTTCGCCTGCTGCACGCCGAGCTCAACGAGTCGCAGTTGGACGCGGCCAACGCCGCGGCCAACGCAATCGCCGGGCTGCGTCGCGACGTGGTGCCGTGGCGGAACACCACCACCGCCATGGTCGCCTGGCGACCCGACCGCCGCCGCTGAATCACTACGTCGAACGACGAGCGGCCCACGTCGAACGACGAACGACCCACCCCTGCAGCGTGCAGGGGTGGGCCTTTCGAGTTGTCCGGTGCGGTCAACAGGTGACCGTCAGGTAGAAGTACGCCGCGTCAAATGCCACCGGAGTTCCGGTAGCGCTCAGGTGCCAGGTGGACACCGTGATGGTGTTGCCGTTGAAGGCGTAGGCATTGGCGTAGCTGCCCGGACCGATGTAGGTGGTGACAGCGGGCGTGCAGAACGCGACATCGCTGTCGACCTTCACCTCGAAGACGCCGAGTTGGGCCCTGGTGACCGACAGCAGCCGGGTGCTGCCGCTGTAGAGCTTGCCGGTGGCGGTCTCGACGAATCCCTGGATTTGCGGCGCGTAATAGCCCGTCACATCGATGATGACCTGCGCCGACGAGGTGCCGTGGTTGCGGACGTTCAGGTCCGGCGACAACAGGTAGGCCAGCGGCAGGACCGGGTTGGCGGTGATGTTGTGTCCGCCCTGGTAGGTCACGAAATTCGTGTTCGGCTCGCCGGTGCCGTAGGGATATCCGGACAGGTAGCCCGAGCCCGATGCGACGACGGTGACGTTGGTCGCGACAGCCGTGGCGCCCGCGGGGATACCGCACCCGCCGCTGGTCCCGCCCTGCGCCAGGAAGTGGCTGGTACCCCGGACGTAGAAGTTCCGGATGGCCAGGGTGGCCAGGGCGCCACCCGCCTTCCGGGTGTCGGCGACCCGACACGGGGTGACGGCAACGAAGATCGACTCGGTGCGGGCCGACCGGTAGGTGGCAGGGTCGAACGTCTTCCCCGCCGACGGGTGTCCAGGGGCGGCAGGCGGGGGGACCGGTGCCGGGGTGGGAGTGGTCGCCGACGCCGACGACAGGCCCAGCGCGACTGCCGTTGCAGCCACGATCACCGTCGTGGCCCAGCGGATGCGATTTCTCATGGCAGATCCTCCAGCGGCTGCTGGTCCGCCGAAGCATGGGTGGCGACGATGGACCGACCCGGACCGGCAGGAATTGCCGGTCAGATGCGGGTCTGTCCACGCAAGGAGCGCCGAACGACTCCATGAATACGCGCCGGACCGGTGAGAACTACATTCGGTTCATCGACCGAAGGCCGCTCGGGCCAGCTCACCGTCGTCCACTCGGTCCCAGGCGTCCGCGAAATCGTCCAGCGTGCCCACCGCGACCGCCTCCTCGAATGCGTGCAACCGACCGAAGATGAAGCCGGCCACGCCGTCGGTATCTGTCCGCAGCGCAAGCTCTGCCAGCCACGCGGCGCTGGTCAGGGCGTCCTGCCGCTCGCCCAGCACCTCCTGGATCTCCTCGATGGCCGCGGCGAACAGCACGATGTTCTCGCCCAGTATCGGCGCCACCGACTCGCTCGCGTACCGCAGCGCCCTGGCTGCCTTGCGGACGTCGTGGAAGCCGGCCTCATGGGTCGGATCGCCGGTCGCCCTGTCGACCAGGACGGCCAGTGCGGACCACGCCGTCACCAGCGCACCTGCCAGCGTCGACGCCGGCTTTCCGGCCCGCCCGGAGAACGGCGGATCGGCCAGGAAGGCGTCCAGCCTTCGCAACAGCTCGAGGTAGTCCGGCGAGCGGAGATACTCTCCGACGGCGGCCAGCGCGGCGGGCTCGGCGGCCGCCATCTCCAGCTGCATCCTCGCCCACGCGGCGGTGGCGTAGTCCGCCGGCTCGTCGACCAGCTGACCGGCGAGCCGCTGGCTCAGGACCTGCAGGTCGCGGGCCGGACCCAGCACTACGCCGAACGCCCGCAGCCCGGCTCGCAGCTCGCGGGTGGAACCGGCGGTGAACAGCGCGCGGAAGGTGCCGAGCACCGAACGGAGCCGGCGAGCGGCGACCCTGGCATCGTGCAGCGCCGGGTCGGTGCCTTCCCGCAACGCGCGGTCCACGCCGATCAGGGTGTCCCGGAGCCGCCCGGCCGAGGTGATCACGGCCGAGCCGGCCGTCCGCGGTCGCTTCTTCGCCTCGGCGGTGGGGGAGTCCAGTGCCCGGGCAAGTTTCGACGCACTGGAGGCCGGGGTGGCGCCCGCCTGCCGTAGCACGGCCACCACCGCCGCCAGGTGCTCGCGGTCGCCGGCGAGTACTTCGACCTCGAGCTCGCGCCAGCGGCGGGCCTCGCCCTCGGTGCCGGCTGCGATGCCTGGTTGGCCGGCTGGATAACTGATCCGGGTGGAGCTGACCTGGTCGTCGGCCACCTCGACCAGAGCCGTACCGGCGGCGTCGAGCAACCGCCGGACGGTGCGCTCGTTGCGGATCCTGGCCACGGGGTGCAGCGGTCGACCGCGCGCGGCGCCCTGCACCAGGTCGGCCAGGGCGGCTGGCAGCGCCGCGGTGAGTGGATCGATGTCCTCGGGCTCCAACGGCAGCCCGATCTCCGTCCGGGCACCGGCGGCGGCCGGCAACTTGAGATGCCAGCCGGCGTCCTCGCCGCCGGTCCGGCGGCGGAGAGTCAGCTTGGAACGCAACAGGTCGAGGTCAGCGGTATCGAAGTACACCGCGTCGAGCTCGAAGACCACCGGGTCGGCCGCGTCGACCACGCCGGCCGCGACCAGCAGGCGGCGACCGGAGAACGACGGCAGTGCGACGGTGTCGCCGATCTCGAGCTTGGTCTCGATCTCCAGGTGACGGCTCGGCGCAGCGCCGGCGGTACCGTCGGTCCGTTCTTCGCTCTTGCCCGCTGAGGGACGGCCGGACGGGTCGTCGCTGCGGTGGACATCGCGCTTGCTCTGCCGAGGTGCCATGTACCGGTGTTACCCCACCGGCACCAGTTCAGCCAAACCACCCCGGCTCTCCGGGCTCGCAGGGGCCTTACGGCCGATCAGCTCCGCCTGACCAGGAAGCAGCCGTCTGGTGAAAGTTCGAGGTTGAGCGGAGTAGAGTCAACTTACCTGCGTTGCCAGTGGAGCCGGCAAACCAGGGCATCCTCGCCGGCACCCCCTGAAGCACCACCTATTTCCAGAGCACCACCTATTTCCAGAGCACCACCTATTTCCAGAGCATCGGAAGGCAGTAGAGCGCAATGAACACGGAGATCCTGACCACCAAGAGCCGCGAGGTCCTCGCCGCCGCGGTCAGTTCGGCCACCGCAGCCGGCCATGCGGTCGTCGAACCCGCTCATCTGCTGGCTGCGCTGTTGACCACGGAGGGGTCCACCGCGCCCGGCCTGCTCCGGGCGGTCGGCGCCGACCAGGCAGTCGTGTCATCGCGGACCGACGGCATCCTCCACCGGATGCCCTCCGCGTCCGGCGCGACAGTGGCCCAGCCGCAGCTCTCCCGGGCCATCGCCACCATCGTCACCGCCGCCGAGCAGATCATGCGGTCCGGCGGCGACGAGTTCCTCTCCACCGAGCATCTGCTGGCGGCGATGGCCGCGAAGGGCACGGAGGTCGGTGACCTGCTGATCGGCGTCGGCGCCACCACCGACGCCGTCGTCGAGGCCTTCCCCGTGGTTCGCGGCGGTCACCGCAAGGTGACCTCCGCCGACCCCGAGGGTTCGTACAAGGCGCTGGAGAAGTATGGCGTCGACCTGACCGAGCGGGCCCGGGAGGGCGCCATCGACCCGGTCATCGGCCGCGACGCCGAGATTCGGCGGGTCGTCCAGGTGCTGTCCCGGCGGACCAAGAACAATCCGGTGCTGATCGGCGAACCCGGCGTGGGCAAGACCGCCGTCGTCGAAGGGCTCGCCCAGCGCATCGTCGCCGGCGACGTCCCCGAGTCGCTCCGCAACAAGAAGCTGATCTCCCTCGACCTCGGCGCGATGATCGCCGGCGCCAAGTACCGCGGCGAGTTCGAGGAGCGGCTCAAGGCCGTGCTCGACGAGATCAAGGGCTCCAACGGCCAGGTCGTCACGTTCATCGACGAGCTGCACACCGTGGTCGGCGCGGGCGCGACCGGCGAAGGCGCGATGGACGCCGGCAACATGCTCAAGCCGATGCTGGCCCGCGGCGAGTTGCGGATGGTCGGCGCCACCACGCTCGACGAGTACCGCTCGCACATCGAGAAGGATCCGGCGCTGGAACGCCGCTTCCAACAGGTGTTGGTCGGCGAGCCCAGCGTGGAGGACACCGTCGGCATCCTGCGCGGCCTCAAGGAGCGCTACGAGGCACATCATGGGGTGCGGATCACCGACGCTGCGCTGGTCGCCGCGGCCTCGCTGTCCGACCGCTACATCACCGCTCGGTTCCTGCCGGACAAGGCGATCGACCTGATCGACGAGGCGGCCTCCAGGCTGCGCATGGAGATCGACTCCCGTCCGGTCGAGATCGACGAGCTGCAGCGCGCTGTCGACCGGCTGAAGATGGAAGAGCTTGCGCTGCAGCGTGAATCAGATGCCGCATCCGAGGACCGGCTGGAGAAGTTGCGCCGCGACCTGGCCGACCGCAACGAGCAGCTGGCTGCGCTGACCGCCCGCTGGGAGGCCGAGAAGTCGGGTCTGAACCGGGTCGGCGAGTTGAAGAAATCGCTCGACGAACTGCGGGTCCAAGCCGAGCGCGCCCAGCGCGAGGGCGATCTGGCGACGGCGTCGGAGTTGCTGTACGGCCGCATCCCGGCATTGGAGCGGGAACTCGCGGATGCCGCGGAGGAGACTGCTGCCGATGCGAACGCGTTGGCGCCCATGGTGTCCGAGGAGGTGGGTCCGGACGACATCGCCACCGTGATCGCCGCCTGGACCGGTATCCCGGCCGGCCGGTTGCTGGAGGGGGAGACGGCGAAGCTGCTCCGCATGGAGGAGGAACTGGGCCGCCGGGTCGTCGGGCAGGGTGCCGCCGTGCGGGCTGTCTCCGACGCGGTGCGACGGGCCCGGGCGGGAGTGTCGGATCCCGACCGGCCCACCGGCTCGTTCCTGTTCCTGGGGCCGACCGGCGTCGGGAAGACCGAGCTGGCCAAGACGCTCGCCGATTTCCTGTTCGACGACGCCCGCGCGATGGTGCGCATCGACATGAGTGAATACTCCGAGAAGCATTCCGTGGCACGACTTGTCGGTGCCCCGCCCGGCTACGTCGGATACGACCAGGGTGGTCAGCTGACCGAGGCGGTGCGCCGCCGCCCGTACACGGTGCTGCTGCTGGACGAGGTGGAAAAGGCCCACCCGGACGTCTTCGACATCCTGCTGCAGGTGCTGGACGACGGTCGACTGACGGACGGTCAGGGACGCACTGTCGACTTCCGCAACGTGGTGCTGATCCTGACCTCGAACCTGGGCAGTCAGTTCATCGTGGACCCGCTGCTCGACGACAAGCAGCGCCGCGAGGCGGTGATGACCACCGTGCGCTCGGCGTTCAAGCCGGAGTTCCTCAACCGGCTGGACGAGGTGGTGTTCTTCAATGCCCTGGGCATCGAGCAGATCGGATCGATCGTCGACATCCAGGTGCGGTCGTTGGCCGCCAGGCTGGCCTCCCGCCGGCTCACCCTGACGGTGACCGACGCCGCCCGCGAATGGCTGGCGCTGGAGGGCTTCGACCCGTTGTACGGCGCTCGTCCGCTGCGCCGGCTGATCCAGTCGGCGATCGGCGACCAGCTGGCCCGCGAGCTGCTGGGCGGCAAGGTCCGCGACGGCGACACCGTCCTGGTCGACGCCGCCGAGGGCGCCAGCGAACTGTTGGTGCAGCCGGTCTACGACGTCTGAATACCTCTTCGCAACGAAGAGCCCGGCCCATCCCTCACCCGCCCCGTCGCGAACCACAGGCACCCGGCGCCGCGACGCTGACGGAAGCGCACCCCGACCGCTGGAGTTGGCCGGTCGAGGCGCCGGGGCAGTGCTGAGGGAGGCCGGGGATGACGGAAGCGAACGCCAGCAGGTCGGTCGCGGGCCGGCTCGCTGCAGTGGCCACCGGCGTCCTCGGCGAAGAATTGCCCGTTCGGCTGCGGGCCTGGGACGGCAGCGAGGCCGGGCCGGTCGGTGGTCCGGTGCTGGTCCTGCGCAACCGGCGCGCGGTGCGCCGGTTGTGGTGGTCGCCGGCCGGATCGGGCCTCGCAGATGCCTACATCGCCGGCGAGATCGACATCGAAGGCGATCTGGCGCAGGCGATGTCGGCGCTCTGCCCAGCGGGGAGCGGCACGGATTCCCAGCTTCACCTCAGCGCGACCCAGCGGCTGCAGCTGGCCGCGGCTGCCCGGTGGGCCATGCTCGGCCACCGGCCGCCCGCGCCGGGATCGGTCGCCCCGAAGCAGACGGGTCACCACGGCGGCGATTGGGCCCCGGTCACCCGCCAGGACGACCTGTCGTTCCAGCAGTTGCTCGACCCGTCGATGAGCAGTTCCTGCGGCTATTTCGCGGCCGGCCCGGCCGGTGGCCTGGCTGCCGCGCAGCAGTCGAAGCTCGACCTGATCTGCCGCAAGCTCGGCCTCACCGCGGGCGACCGTCACCTGGACGTGGGCTGCGGCTGGGGCTCGTTGATCTGCTACGCCGCCGAGCGCTACGGCACCCTTTCCACCGGCATCACCCTGTCCCGGCAGAATTACGAGTACGTCAGCAAGCGGGTCGCCGAGGCGGGCCTCGCCGATCGGGTGGACGTGCGTCTGGCCGACCGTCGGGAGTGGGTCTCCGGCGCCGGGGACGGGCAGTTCAACGCGGTGTCGACCGTCGAGACTGGCGAGCTAGTCAGCGACGCGGAGTACCCCGCCTTCGCCGGGATGCTGTACCGGGTGCTCCGCCCCGGCGGTCGGGCGCTGGTGCAGCAGCGGTCGCGCGTGGACGCCCCTGGTGGCGCCTTCCTGGAGACCGTCACGGGACCGGACCTGCACCTGCAACCGCTGGGCACCACGGTGTCCCTGCTGGGTGCCGCCGGGCTCGAGGTCCGCGATGTGCAGGCGCTCCGGGAGCACTACGAGTGGACACTCGCGGCCTGGTCGACGACGTTGGAGCGGTCCTGGAACGGTGCGGTCGATCGGATCGGTGAGGTGGGCGCCCGGGCGTGGCGGCTGTACCTCGTCGGCGCCGCGCTGGCCTTCGCCGAGAACCGGATGGGCGTCGAGCAGATCCTGGCGGCTCGCCCGGAGGCGTCCGGCGCTGCCCAGCTGGATCCCGCGGTCTGAGTGGTTTCTGGCCACGGATCGGCGCAGCAGTGGGCGTCGACGTCAGGGCAGAGTTCTGCGCATCACCCAGCGGCGCCGGCCCCCGCTGCGGCCGGACGACGAAACACACGGCCACCCAGGTGTTCTCCTCCGCCGGAGCCGGGATCGTCCGGGAGCGCAGCAGCTGGCGGTAGGTCTCACGCAGTGCCACCGAACACCACCCCGCCACCACGTCGTCCACATCGACCAGCACGCCCGGACCCGGCTCGGTGGCACACTCGGCGCGCATGTATTCCGCTCGCTCGTCGACCCCGACCCAGCTGTCCCGGTAGGCCATGCACCAGTAGCCACGGACGCCGGGGCATCTCGGGCCGACGATGGTCGCGAAGTCGTCGAACCGGCCGGACGTCGATGGTGGACGGGTGCTCGGTCGGGAAGCTCGGCGCCGTGTGCAGGAGAGCAGAAGTGACCGCCGCGCCCGCCCGTCGGTCAGGATCCGCCGGCGCGGCTGCCCACCGGTCACCGGATACGGTTCGAAGCATGCCAACCGCCTTGGTCACCGGCGCCACCGCAGGTATCGGTGCCGCGTTCACCCGCCATCTCGCCGCCTCCGGCCACCGCCTCGTCCTCGTCGCCCGGGACGCCACCCGGCTCGAGCAGAGCCGGACATCGCTGCTGTCCTTCGGGGCCCCGGAGGTGGAGGTGCTGGTGGCAGACCTGACTCAGCCCGATCAGCGTGCTACCGTCGCTGCCCGGTTGACGGTGGGCGATGTCGACCTGCTGGTCAACAATGCCGGCATCGGGCTCGGGGTCAGTTTTCAGGCGGCATCACAGGAGCAGGTACTGGCCCAGCTGGACATCAACGTCACCGCCCCGACCGTGCTGTGCCACGCGGCTGTGCCGGCCATGGTGGCTCGCGGCCACGGCGGCATCATCAACGTGGCATCGGTCGCCGGACTGATCCCCGGCCGGGGCACCACCTACGCCGCCTCGAAGGCGTACGTCATCAGCCTCAGCGAGGGGCTCTCGAACGCGCTGACCGGCACCGGCGTGCGGGTCCAGGCCCTGTGCCCAGGCTTCGTGCGCACCGAATTCCACCAGCGCGCCGGCATCGACATGGACAAGACGCCGAGTTGGACCTACGTCGACATCGACGAGCTGGTCGTCACCTCGCTCGCCGACCTCCGCGCCAACCGCGTGCTGTCGGTGCCGGGTCGGCTGTACAGCTCGCTGGCGGTCGCTGCCCGGCTGCTGCCGCGAGGGATGATCCGCCGCGCAGCGGCGAAGGTCGACGACGGCCGGCGTACCTGAGCCGGACGGCGTCGATGTGTCAGGCTTGCCCGGTGACCGCCGATCCCGCTGTGCCGCCGCCCGTACCCGACGCCGCCGCCACGCAGCGGCTGGCCGAACTGGTCCGCGCGCTGGCCGTGGTGCACGGCCGGGTGACCCTGTCCTCCGGACGTGAGGCCGACTACTACGTCGACCTCCGCCGCGCCACCCTGCACCACGGGGCCGGGCCGCTGATCGGCGTACTGCTGCGCCAGCTGACCGCGGACTGGGACTACCAGGCCGCCGGCGGGCTGACCCTCGGCGCGGATCCGGTGGCGACCGCGATGATGCATGCGCCCGGCCGGCCGATCGACGCGTTCGTCGTCCGCAAGGCCGCCAAGGCGCACGGCATGCAGCGGCAGATCGAGGGTCCCGACGTGGTGGGACGATCGGTGCTGGTGGTGGAGGACACCACCACCACCGGCGCCTCCCCGCTGCAGGCGGTACAGGCGCTCCGCGAGGTCGGGGCCCAGGTGGTCGGGGTCGCCACCATCGTCGACCGCGACACCGGCGCGGCCGAGGTGCTCCTGGGTGAGGGCCTGCCCTACCGCTTCCTGCTGGCGCTGTCCGACCTGGGGCTCAGCTGACCTCGGCATCGGGAACCGGAGCGGCCGGGGAGGAACCGGCCGAACCGCCGATGAGCACCGACGCCGAACCCTCGAGCGGCGACGCGGCTGAAGCTGCGACGGCTCCCGACACCGAACCCGGTCCGACGGAATGGACCGCGGCCGACCCGGTGGGCGTCGGCCCACACCCGGAGCCGTGGCCGGAGGATCCGAGGTTCGATCCTGAACTGCTCGCCGGCGGCGACCGGCGCAACGTCGTCGACGCCTACCGCTACTGGCGGCGTGAAGCGATCGTGGCCGACCTGGACAGTCGCCGGTTCCCGTTCGAGGTCGCCATCGAGAACTTCGGGCATGACGCGAACATCGGAACGGTGGTGCGCACCGCCAACGCGTTCGCCGCCGCGCGGGTGCACATCGTCGGCCGGAAGCGGTGGAACCGGCGCGGCGCGATGGTGACGGACCGGTACCAACACCTGCAGCACCACGTGGACGTGGAGTCGCTGGCCGAGCACGCCCGCGGGCAGCAGCTGACCATCGTGGCGGTGGACAACCTGCCCGGATCGGTGCCGGTGGAGACCGCCGAGCTGCCCCGGCGCGCACTGCTGCTGTTCGGGTCGGAGTCGGAGGGGCTGAGCGCGGGCGCGCAGTCCGCGGCCGCGTTCACCGTGTCCATCGCCCAGTTCGGCTCGACCCGGTCGATCAACGCCGGTGTTGCCGCCGGCATCGCCATGCATGCCTGGATCCGCCAGCACGCCGATCTTCGGGCCGCCTGGTGAGGGTCGGCACACTGGGCGCTCAGGCAACACCTGCCGGGCGGTAACTCACACCGGTCAACCCGGTCCGGACGGTAGGTTCTCCTGCGTGAACCTCGACGTCTCGACCATCCGCACCACGGCCCTGTGGGTGCTCGTCATCGTCGCGGTGGTCGGGGTGGCGCTTGCCATCATCATCAAGAAGATCGTCGGCAAGATCGTCACGCTGGTGGTCGCCGCATTGATCGTGCTGTTCGGCTGGCAGCAGCGCGGGCGGGTGGTGGACTACGCAGGTCAGCTGCACAGCTCCGCCTGCGAGTCCCACCCGAAGTTCTTCGGGATCGACGTCAGCTACCCGACCTGCAGGTAACGGGTTGGACGTCGATGCGGCCGTCACCTGGCTGACCTGGTTGCTCGCCGGGCTCGGCGCCGCAGCGCTGGTGCTGCTCGTCCTGGTGCAGCGCTGGGCGGGCCGGCTGGTGGTGATCGGATCGGCGGCGCTGCTGCTGGTCGTCGTTCTCGCCGCGCGGCAGCAGATCGGGGCCATCGCCGGAGACAGTCCGGAAAAGCACTGCACCAACGGCTTCAGCTGGTTCGGCGTGCAGCTGACCGGTCCCGACGCGCTCTGCGCGAAGTACCGCTGACCAGCTGACCGCTGACCAGCGGGCGGTTACCGGCGCGGCTCGGCAGCGCGCCGGGAGCGCATGTGCAGGAGCGCGGGCACGGCGGAGACGAGGACGACGACTACGACCGCGCCGATCAGGATCACGTCCACGTTGGCCTTGACGAAGTCGATCTGGCCGAGGAAGTACCCGGCCACCGTCACGCCGGCCACCCAGATGACACCGCCGATCGCCGAGTACAGCGTGTAGATACGCGGGTTCATCCGGGAGACGCCGGCCATGACCGTGGCGACGGTACGGACCACCGGTACGAAGCGGGCCAGGATGACCGCGACCCGGCCGTACTTCTCGAAGAACGCCGCGGACTTGTCGACGTACTCCCTCTTGAAGAACCGGGCGTTGGGCTTGTCGAACACCAGTGGGCCGGCCTTGTAGCCGATGCCGTACCCGACCATGTTCCCGGCGAAGGCCGCCACCACCAGGATGACGATGACCAGGAAGAGGTTGACATGGAATTTGTGTGTGGCGACCAGCAGGCCGGAGATGAACAGCAGCGTGTCACCGGGCAGGAAGAAGCCGATCAGCAGACCGCACTCGGCGAAGATGATGAGCGCGATGACTACCAGTGCCCACGACCCCATCGACTCGACGAGGCTCGTGGCATCGAGCCAGGAGGGGAGGATGCCGGCGAGCTGGGGAGGGTTCACGTAACAGGACGATACCGGCGCGACCCTGGATTTACTGTGAGATCGTCAGCCGCCATGTGACGAACTCCGCAGGTCGCAGACCTGCGGGCGGGAACTTCGACGCCCGCGAGCACGGATTCGCGGTCCGGACTACCGTTCGACCATGGGATCAGTGGAGACCGAACTCACGTCCGGGTTGCGCACCGATGGGGTACTAGCCGCGCTCGGCGCAGTGCTCGGGACCGACCGGGTGGTGGTCGATCCGTCCGTCACCGCCGCCTACAGCCGGGACATGATGCCGCTGGCGCCCAGTGGGCAACCGCTGGCCGTGGTGCTGCCGACCTCCACGGCGGAGGTGGTGGCGATCGTGAAGATCTGTGCGGCGCGCGGCGTCCCGATCGTGCCGCGCGGTGCCGGCTCCGGGCTCAGTGGGGCGGCCAACGCCGTCGACGGAGCCGTCACCGTGGTGATGACCCGGATGAACGCCATCCTGGAGATCGACGAGGGCAACCGACTCGCCGTCGTGCAGCCCGGGGTCGTCAATCTGGACTTCCGCAAGGCCGTCGAGTCCCGCGGCCTGTTCTATGCTCCCGATCCCTCGTCCTACGACTGGTGCACCCTCGGCGGCAACCTGTCGACCAACGCCGGTGGGTTGTGCTGCGTCAAGTACGGGGTGACCACCGACGCCGTGTTGGGGCTGGAGGTGGTGCTGGCCTCCGGCGAGGTGCTGCGGACCGGGCGGCGCACCGTCAAGGGAGTCGCCGGCTACGACCTGACCAAGCTGCTCGTCGGATCCGAAGGCACGCTCGGCATCATCACCGAGGCGACGCTGGCGCTGCGGCCGAAGCCGGCTGCCCCGGTCACCATGGTCGCCGCCTTCGCCAGCGCCGAGGACGCGGGCCGCGCGGTCAGCGGCGTCATCCGCGCCGGATCGGTGCCGTCGCTGCTGGAGATCATGGACGCAACCTGCATCCGCGCGGTCGAGGCCAGCACCGGCACCAGGATCCTGGGCGACGGCCCGGTGCCGGCCGCGCTGCTGATCGGGCAGTCCGACGCCGGGGGGGCGGCCGGGCGCGCCGAGATGGACGTGGTCGAGGCGGTCTGCCTCGCCGAGGGGGCGACTTTCGCGTACGTGACCGACGATCTGGCCGAGGGCCGGATGCTGTTGCAGGCGCGCCGGGACGTGCTGCCCTCGCTGGAATCGCTCGGCGTCTGGCTGACCGACGACGTGAGCGTGCCGCGCACCGAGATCGCCGCCCTGATCTCCGCCTGCGAACGCATCTCCGCGGACGTCGGGTTGATCATCGGCGTCGTCGGCCATGCCGGCGACGGGAACATGCACCCGACGATCGTCTACGACGCAGCGGTGCCCGCGCAGGTGGCGGCCGCCGAGCTGGCCTTCGGGCTGATGCTCGACGCCGGCCGGGCGCTCGGTGGCACGGTAACGGGCGAGCACGGCGTGGGCCGGATCAAGCAGAATTTCCTGGCCGCCGAGATCGGCGAGATCGGCATCGACGTCCACCGAAGGATCAAGGCCGCGCTGGACCCCGGTGGACTGTTCAACCCGGGGTCGATGTTCGCGCCGGCCTGAGCGCCGGCCGTCAGGTCAGCAGGCTGATCACGCCGGCCGTCATGCCGAGCAACAATCCCAGCAGGACGGCCAACAACACGATCTGCAGCCAGGTGAACGGAAGGGGCGCCCGCCGCCCGGGCTCGGTCGGCTGTGCTCGGCTCGGCCGGCTGCCTCCGGCCAGTGCCCGCAACGCCTGCTCGAGCACCTCTTCGGCGTGGTGGTCCGGTTCGTCGGACCGCTCCGGACGGCCGGAGCGCCGCTGAGGACCGGTCACCGGGCCTTCATGATGTCGCCGAGTTTGGCGACCGCCCGGCTGGCGGTCGACTTGACGGTGCCCTTCGACAGGCCGGTCGCCTCTGCGATCTCGGCTTCGGACAGCCCACCGTAGTAGCGGAGCACCAGCACCTCGCGCTGCCGCGGGGCCAGGTCGCCCAGCGCGGTGACGACGGCCTGGTGCTCGGCGGTGAGCAATGCCAGCGACTCGGCCGAGCGTTCGGTGCCTGGGTGCGGCGGCACGTAGGCGCGCGCCGTCCGCCGCCTGCGCAGCATGGACCGGGAGCCGTTGACCACCGCCGTTCGCAGGTAGCCGATGGCCGCCGCGTTGTCCCGCAGCCCGGACCAGTTGCGGAACAGGCCCGCGAAGGCCTCCTGGACCACGTCCTCCGCGCTGGCCTGGTCGTCGACCAGCAGGATGGCCAGCCGCACCATGCTCATCCGGTGGCTGCGGTAGATGTCGTCGATGGTGACGTCCTGCCTGCCGGGCGGCGTCGTGGCCGGCGTGGCGGTGGCACCGGGCAGGGTGGCCGACGAAGGTCGGTCGTTGCGCTGGGAGTCCAGAGCGGATGTGGCCGCGGCGGCGAAGTCGGGATTCAGCTGTGACAGGGTGCCGAGCGTGCGTTCGACCGCCGACTCGGACCACTGGTCGTCGACCGTCATCGGCTCGGCTGCTCCCTCCGCGTGTCCTGTTCGCCCGACTTGTTGCCGTTCGGTGGTGCTCTGTCGATCGTGCAGTGTCCGATCCTGACACGATCGGCCCATCGACACCGACCCGGCGTCCGGGTCGGCGAGCGAACGGACCGGCGATCACCTCATCGGCGCAGGTCAGCGCTTCGTTCAGTCACCGCGCCTCCTCCGGGCTCGCTCATCGGAGCAACAAGCCGCAGTCGATCTGCGACAGCTCCGGTTCCCGGGTTACGCAATCGTTACGGACGGATGACCTCTGCAGCTTGCAAACCTTCGTTGAAAACGCTTTCATTGCTCCTGTTGTGAGCACCCTCACATGGTTT
>CAXSEW010000026.1:0-15770 GCA_964236185.1 uncultured Nakamurella sp.
CTCGATCAAACCGCGAGACGTCGTGGAGCCGATCTCTTCGTCGCCGGTGACCAGCAGCGTCACCCCGTCCAGCGCCGGGCTGCCTTCCCCGTCCAGTGCCCCCTCTCCTGACGAGAGCGAGGCCAGCGCATGCAGTGCCATCACCAGTCCGGCCTTCATGTCGAAACAACCCGGCCCGGTGACGACGCCGGCCGAATTCGACCAAGGGTGGGTGTCCAGGGATCCGATCGGCCACACAGTGTCGTGGTGGGCCAGCAGCAGCACCTGGCGAGGCCCGCCGCCAAATCTCCAACGCAGGTGGGAGCAGCCTTCGATCACCAGCCGCTCGGGCGGGACGCCCAGGCGATCGGCACCGATCCGCGCGACCAGATCGGCACTTCGCCGTACGGCACCCAGGTCGACCGACGGAGATTCACACTGGACCAGGGCCTGCAGGTCGGCCAGCATGGCTCGGAGATCGACTGTCCGGGCCGAGACAGACGTCACCGCGCCGCCGCACGTCGAACTCGCCGGAGATGACGACAGGGCTGCAGGGCGCTCATGCCTGCAAGTATGAAGTTCTCAGACGGTGAAGTCCATCCGCATCGTTCCCCGATACTTGTTGCCTTCGAACGCCTTCGCCTCAGCCCACAGGCCGTGGTCGATCCACCTGTGCGTCCATTGTGCAAGCTAGCTGACCACCGGAACCGTCCCGCACGTAGCAGGTGGGCTTCCCTTCGACGGCCGCGTCCTCACCATCGGGCGGGTCTCCCAGTCCCGCATCGGACGGAGACCTCGAGCTCGTTGGTGCGGCACACCCTGCAGATACCGATCTGCAGGTACCGACCTATCAGGTCGACGCCAGCGGTCCAGATGATCGCCACCGCGCAGGTGATGGTGGCGACTATTTCGCCAGCTGGCGAACGGCCATCCGGAAGACGTCCGGCAGCAGCGCGGCGGCCGGCACGATGGCCGGCTGGGCTACCCGCCGGGTGGCCAGCAGCGAAGCGGTGATCCACCGGTACTGCCGGCTGTCCCGCCGCCATGCGCGCTGGTAGCGCTGCGGGTCGCCGAGTACCAGCGCGTCGACCAACGACCTGGCGCAGGAAAGCGAGACCGCGATGCCCTCGCCGGTCAACGCGTCGACGTAGCCGGCCGAGTCGCCGACCAGCAGCACCCGGCCGGCCACCACGGAGCTGGCACGCTGGCGGAGCGGTCCGGCGCCGCGGACGGTGCCCGTGGGCTGGGCCCCGGCGACGCGCTCGGCGAGCTGCGGGAACTGTCGGAGCTGTTGTGCCCACGGCATTCTCGTGGAGCCGACGATGGCGATGCCGATCTCGTCGGCCGCCACCGGTGTCACGTACGCCTCGGAGTTGCGTCCCCAATGCACCTCCACCAACCGGGTCCACGGCTCGACGCGCACATGCTGACGCAGCCCCCAGCGCGGTGCACCGCCAGGGCGGTCCAGTCCCAGCATCCGGCGGATCGGCGAGTGCAGGCCATCCGCCGCGACCAGGTAGCGGGCCCGCAACCCGCCGGCACTCACCCCGGTCGAGTCCTGCACGACGTCGGCAACGGTGACCTGCTCGACCCGCACCCCCAGGTGCTGCGCCCGCGCGACCATCGCCGGCTGCAGGGTCGTCCGGCGGACGCCCAGTCCGGCGCCCGTGCGGAAGAACGCGGTGGTCGACCGTTGCTCATCCAGGTACCGGATACCGTGAAAAGGTCTGCCTTGCAGAGGAACTCCGAGTGCGGCCAGGGAGGCGACCGCTCCGGGCATCAGTCCTTCGCCGCAGGCCTTGTCGATCGGCCCCTCCCGGGAGTCCAGCACGGTGACCTCGAGCCCGGCAGCCGCGGCGAACATCGCGGTGGCGAGCCCGGCGGGCCCCGCTCCGACGACCAGTACGTCGATCATGCCGGCTGCAACAACGCGAGCGCAGCGTTCTCGGTGCGGATCCGGACGGTCAGCAGCCAGGCGTTGAGCACTGTGAACACCGCCGCAGTGATCGACGCGGAGTGGACCAGCGGCAGCGCGACGCCTTCGGCGACGACGGCCAAGTAGTTGGGATGCCGGATCCACCGGTAGGGCCCGTTGGTCACCAGCGGCGCGCCCGGGATGACCACCACCCTGGTGCTCCAGTAGCTGCCCAGTACCCGGATGCACCACCAGCGCAGCCCTTGGGTGGCAACCAACACGGCCAGCATCGGCCAACCCAGCCAGGGTAGGTATGGCCGGTCTGCGACCAGCACCTCGACGACGGCACCCACCAGGAACGCGGTATGCAGCACCACCATTGCCGGGTAGTGGCCCGCTCCGTACTCCTGCCCGCCCCGCTCGGCACTCCACGCCAGGTGCCGCCGGGACACCATGAGCTCGGCCAGCCGCTCGAAGCCGACGAGCCCCACCAGCGTGATGAAGAGGGCGACGGACAGCTGGCTCACCGGCATCACCAGCGCAGCAGTACGAGCTCGGAGCAGAATCCGGGGCCCATCGCCATCAGCAGTCCTGGCGTGCCAGCCACCGGCGACCGTTTCACCAGGGTGTCCCGCAGCACGTGCAGGACGGAGACCGACGACAGATTGCCGACATCGGCGAGCGACCGCCAGGTCAACTCCAGCGCGTCCCGTGGCAGTTCCAGCTCGGTTTCGATGGCCTCGATCACCTTCGGCCCGCCGGGGTGCGACACCCAGTGCGCCACCTCGTGGACGGCCAGATCGTGATCGGCCAGCAGGCGGCGGACGTCGCCGCCCAGGTAGTCCCGCACCAGTGTCGGTACCTGGGCGTCCAGCACGATGCCCATGCCGTGGGAGCCGAAGTCCCAGCCCATCGTGCGCTGGGTATCGGGGTACAGGTGGCTGCGGGTGTCGACGACCTCCGGGCCGTTCCCAGCCTGCTGGTGACCGGCTCCGACTGCGACGACGGCAGCCGCGCCGTCACCGAACAGGCCGCTGGCCACCAGGTTCGCCACCGACCGGTCGTCGCGCTGCACGGTCAGCGAGCACAGCTCGACCGCCAGCAGCACCGCCACCTGGTCCGGCCGGCCCAGCAGGTAGTCGTGCATGCGGGCGATCCCCGCCGCGCCGGCGACGCAACCCAGACCGAACATCGGGACACGCTTGACGTCCGGCCGGAACCCCACCAGCGCGGCGATCCGGGCGTCCAGGGACGGTACCGCCAAGCCGGTCACCGTGGTCGAGAAGATGACATCCACCTCGTCGGCGGCGATGCCGGCGTCGTCCAGCGCACCCCGCACCGCGGCGGCAGCCAGCTCGACCGCCACCTCCAGGTAGGCATCGTTGGCCTGGGTGAAGCCGGCGAGCTGCCCGTAGCGCTCCAGCGGTAGCGCCAGGTGGCGCGTGTCGACACAGCAGTTGCGGTGGAGCCGGCGGAGCAGATCGACGCTGCCGTCGGGGCCGAGGCAGAACCCGGCAAAGGCCGCCGTGATGTCGTCCTGCTGGTAGCGGTGCTCGGGGAGCACCCCGTGCACGGCGGCAAGAGTCGTCACCCCGCCCAGAGTAACGATCCGGACCGTTGACCGACCTGTGGCAGCAGGTTGCCCGGTTCGCAGTGGCGCGGTTGTCCGCAGTCAGTCGCTCGGCCTCGACCGCGCAGACGGCGCTCGGCCGCCCGCCGCTCGGCGGAAGGTGACCGCCTGCCCGGGTCGCAATTGCCCGGCCCGCGGGAGGTCCGCGCTGGTGAGCACACCGATCACCGGGTACCCGCCGGTGACGGGGTGGTCGGCGAGGAACACGATCGGCTGGCCGTTCGGCGGCACCTGCAGCGCTCCGGCGACCATCGGTTCGGAGGGTAGTTCGCGCTCGACCCGCCGGGTCAGCGCCGGACCGGCCAGGCGGGCGCCGACGCGGTCGGCCTGCGGCGTGACCGTCTACTGGGTGTCGTAGAGCAGCGCGACGGCTGCGGGAGCGAACCACTCCTCACGCGGCCCGGGGATCAGGGTGAGGGCTGTGTCAACTACCGGGCCATCGGCCAGCAGGTCGAGGTGTGATGGGGGCGGCGACCCGGGCGGCGGACCCAGCGGGAGGGACATGCCCCGCGCCAGCGGTGGAGGTCCGAGGCCGGACAGGGTGTCGGTCGACCGGGAGCCGAGAATCGTTGCAACACCGAATCCGCCGTCCACCGCGAGGTAGCTGCGCACCCCCGTCCGTGGTGTACGACAACGAATCTCGGCTCCCACGCACAGGCGAAGGGCGGCGCCGAACCCGACAGGGCTGCCGTCGACCAGCACCTCGCACGGCGCGCCGGTCACGGCCACCACTGCGTCGGCGTCGAGCCGTAGACGCAGCCCGCCGAGGGTCATCTCGATGGCGGCGGCACGATCCTCGTTACCCACCAGGCGGTTTGCCCGCTGCAGGCTGGGCAGGTCGGCAGCACCTGATTGCCCGATGCCCAGGTGGCCGAGGCCCGCACGCCCGTGGTCCTGGATGGTGGCCAGCGGTCCGGGGGCGATCACCGTCACCGTCCGCCCGGTCATCCGGGTGCTGCGACGAAGCGCACCCGCGTTCCGGGGGACAGCAGCACCGGGGGCTCGCGATCGACGTCGAACATCGACATCCCGGTGCTGCCGATCAGTTGCCAACCGCCGGGCGACGGGCGCGGATAGACGGCCGAGAATTCCCCGGCAAGTGCGACGGCGCCGGCCGGAACCTTGGTGCGCGGTGACGCGCGGCGCGGAACCTGAAGCGCCGCAGGCACTCCGGTCAGGTAGGCGAAGCCGGGTGCGAAGCCGCAGAAGGCCACGGTGTACTCGCCGCCGGTGTGCTGGGCGATCACCTCGTCGACAGTCAGGCCGGTCAGGTCGGCCACCTCCGGCAGGTCGGCGCCGTCGTACCCGACGGGTATCACGACGATGTCCGGCGTCGCGGCGGCCGACGGCCCGGCGTGTCCGGCCGCCTCGACCCACGACGACACGTCCTGCACGGCCACCGAATCGGGGTCGAAGCGGACCAGCACGGTGCGCGCCGCAGGAATGACATCGCTGACCCAGTGTGGGACGTCGCGGCGCAACGCCCGATCCAGGTCGAGCACCTGCTGCAGGTCGTCGAGTTCGACCAACACCGCGCTCTCGCCGACTCGGCGGTGACCCCGGGGCGGCACGATGTCAGCTGCCGTCGTGCGCGGCCCGCAGAGCGGCGATGTCCAGCTTGCGCATCTGCAGCATGGCCTGCATCGCGCGTCCGGCGCCGGCCGGGTCGGGAGAGCCGAGCACCTCACCCAGCGTGGTCGGCACGATCTGCCAGGACAGCCCGAACCTGTCCTTGAGCCAACCGCACTGACCCCCCTGCCCGCCATCGGCGGTCAGTGCGGACCACAGCCGGTCGATCTCGTCCTGCGTGTCGACCGAGACGAACAGCGAGATGGCCTCGGTGAAATGGAAGTGCGGACCGCCGTTGAGACCCATCAAGCGTTGCCCGGCGATCTCGAAGGTCGCGGTCATCACCGCGCCCTCCGGTCCCGGGGCACCGGCCGGGTACCGGGTGACCTCGTGCACGACCAGGTCGGGGAAGACCTCCGAGTACGACCGCAGAGCATCGTCGAGGTTGTCGTCGAACCACAGGAACGGCGTGATGTTCACCGGAGGGCACCTTCCAGAAGCAGGCTGAGGGGTGCAGGTCACTCTAGGAGATGCAGGAGTTCTCTGAGAAGGACATGGTCGAGACCGCAGAGTGGAATTCCCACCCGCGCCAAGTTGTTGACGTGTCATAATGATGCGCCTGCATCTAGTGGACGGAGATCGTGATGGCTGAGCTGGAACTGGGTCTGGATACCTTCGGCGATGTGACCGCGGACGCGGGCGGCGTGCCGCTGCCGCAGCCGGTGGTCATTCGCAACCTCATCGAGCAGGCGGTGCTGGCCGACGAGGTGGGCATCGACTTCATCGGGGTGGGCGAGCACCACCGGGCCGACTTCGCAGTCACCGCACCCGATGTCGTGCTGGCCGGCATCGCCGGGCGGACCACGAACATCCGGCTGGGCTCGGCCGTCACCGTGCTCAGCTCCGACGATCCGGTGCGGGTCTTCCAGCGCTTCGCCACCCTGGATGCGGTGTCCGGCGGCCGCGCCGAAGTCATCCTGGGCCGCGGCTCGTTCACCGAGTCGTTCCCGCTGTTCGGTTTCGATCTCGCCGACTACAACGAGCTGTTCGAGGAAAAGGTGGAGCTGTTCGCCGCCCTCCGCGCCGAGCAGCCGGTGACCTGGTCGGGCAACACGCGGCCCGGGCTGACCGACCAGTCGGTCTTCCCGCACACCACGTCCGGCGCCCTGCCGACCTGGCTGGGCGTGGGCGGTAGCCCGGAATCGGTGGTCCGCGCCGCGCGTTACGGGTTCGGGTTGCTGCTGGCGATCATCGGTGGCCCACCGGACCGGTTCGCGCCCTATGTCGACCTCTTCCACCGGGCCCAGGATCAGTTGGGTACCGGGCCGGCGCCGATCGGGGTGCACTCGGCCGGATACATCGCCGACACCGACGAGCAGGCGCGGGACGAATTCTGGCCGCACCACCGCGACATGATGGGCCGGATCGGCCGCGAGCGCGGCTGGTCGCCGCAGCAGCGGTCCCATTTCGACGCCGAGACCAAGTCAGGGTCGCTCTACGTCGGGTCACCGGAGACCGTCGCGACCAGGATCGCCTCGACTTTTCGGTCGCTCGGCGTCAACCGGTTCGATCTGAAGTACAGCACCGGCACCCTCGCGCACGAGAAATTGCTGCACAGCATCGAGCTCTACGGCGCCAAGGTGGTCCCGATGGTGCGGGACATGCTGGCCTGAGCGGTCATTCATCAGCGGGCGGCGGTGACGGCGGAGACGCGCAGGAAGTCGAGCTTCGCGGCCGCCGCAGATCCCTCGGCCGCGGTGTAGGCGACGATGCGCAGGTCCGTGCCGGCGACGCTGAAGACGTCGCAGTCGAGCTCGACGTCACCGACGAGGTCGCTGCGCAACACCTTTCGCTCCGACTGGTGTTCGCCTACTGCGCCGCTGTCCCACAGCTCGCGGAACTGCTCGCTGGACGCGTGCAATTCCTGCACCAGTGCCGCCACCTGACGGTCGCCGGGGTAACGGCCCTGCACCCGGCGCAGGTCGGCCACCAAAGACGCTGCGAACGCCTGGACACCGATCGAGCGGCTGACTATGCAGCTCGCGGCCGTGCCCAGACCCGTGCCGGTGAAGTGCGAACGGATCAGGTTCGGCCGACCGGTCGCCGGTACGACCGGTTCGCCGAGCAGGGCCGCCCACAGTGGACTCCAGGTGAGCAGATCCCAGGACGCGGTGAACACCGCCAACGGAACTTCGCCGAGCCGGGCCACCAGGCGCTGCACACCGGGCGGAATGTGCGCGGGCACGTCGCGCGGGGAGGGCGGCAACAGGTCGGCGACGACGAAGAGGTGATCCCGTTCGGCGTCGCTGAGCTGCAGCGCCCGGGCGAGTGCCGCCGCGACCTGCGCGGAGGGCCGCCGGGCGCGTCCCTGCTCGAGCCGGACGAGGTAGTCGACACTCAGGCCGGCGAGCGCGGCCAGTTCCTCGCGGCGCAGACCCGACGCCCGCCGGGTGTTGCCACTGCGCAGTCCGACGTCGGCCGGCGACAGGCGGTCGCGCCACGCTCGCAGGAGCGTGCCGAGATCGCCGGGATGCATGACCCCAGTTTGACAGCGTTCCGCCCACGCTGGGTGGTACTGCCGATCCGTACGATCGTCCGGGCCTGGACCGAGTCGGGAACTCGACGCAGACTCGGGTCATGACAACGACACTGATCACCGGAGCCAACAAGGGCCTCGGCTACGAAACCGCCCGCCGCCTCATCGAAGCCGGCCACACCGTCTGGATGGGGGCGCGCGACGTCGCACGCGGTCAGCAGGCCGCCGCGGCACTCGGCGGCCGCTTCGTGCAGCTGGACGTGACCAGCGACCAGTCGGTCGCTGCCGCCGCCGAGACCGTCGCTGCGGCCGGCGGTCTGGATGTACTCGTCAACAACGCCGGTATCACCGGACCCCGCAGCCCCGCCGCCGAGCTGAGCGGCGACGACGCACTGACCGTCTTCAACACGAACGTCATCAGCGTGGTGCGGACCATCCACGCCTTTGCTCCGCTGCTGCAGGTATCCAGCGCGCCGACCATCGTCAACGTCACCAGTGGTCTGGGCTCGTTCCACGCCGTGCACGACCCCGAACGGATCGAGGCGAAAGTCATCAGCCCGCTGTACAACTCGTCCAAGTCCGCGGTCACCATGCTCACCGTGCAGTACGCCAGGGCATTCCCGGAGATGCGCATCAACGCGGCCGATCCCGGCTACACCGCAACGGATCTCAACGGCAACAGCGGCTCCCAGACGGTGACCGAGGGCACGGATGCGATCGTCGACCTGGCCACCCGCGGCGGCCAGGGCCCGACCGGCACGTTCATCGACCGGTCGGGCGTCGCGCCGTTCTAGAACGGTTTTCCAGTCGGGCCGGAACCGACGGGCGTGCCGAGCTCGACCGGGTTGCCGCAGTCGCCGCGCCGGTGATGACCGGTCGGCCCGGTCAGCTGTCGCCGGCCCGGGTGGCTAGGCTGCGTCGATGGCGCTGCCCTCGGGAGTGGACCGAGCCCCGTTCCGCGGAGCGGTGGCGGTGGTGACCGGCGCCGGCTCGGGGATCGGCCGGGCACTGGCCCAGCAGTTGCACTCGCAGGGTGCCCGGCTGGCGATGTCGGACGTGGACGCCGCTGGGTTGGCGCAGACGGCCGCACTGCTCGCGTGCGCCGACAGCGCCGGCGGCGCCTCGGTGCGTACCGATCAACTCGACGTCGGCGACCGGGCCGCGGTGCTGGCCTATGCGGAGTCGGTCGCGGCCGAGCTGGGGGTGATCAATCTGGTCGTCAACAACGCCGGTGTCTCGCACGGCGGTGACGTTCTCGGCATGAGCTTCCAGGACCTGGAACGTGTGATGAACGTCGACTTCTGGGGCGTGGTCTACGGCACCAAGGCATTCCTGCCGCACCTCATCGCCTCCGGTCACGGTCACCTGGTGAACATTTCCAGCCTCTTCGGTTTGGTGGCCGTTCCGTCGCAGAGTGCCTACGTCGCAGCCAAGTTCGCGGTGCGCGGTTTCACCGAATCCGTCCGGATGGAGATGTTGGCCGCCGGACATCCGGTTCGCGTCACGTGTGTGCACCCCGGCGGCGTGAAGACCGGGATCGCCCGGAACGGCACGGTGAACGCCGGTACCGAACGGGCCGGGCGGACCGACTTCTTCGACCAGAAGTTGGCTCGTACATCGGCGGGCGATGCAGCCGCCGCGATTCTCGCCGGTGCCGCGCGTGGTCGGCCACGGGTACTGGTGGGTGCCGACGCGAAGTTCGTCCACCTCGTCGCTTCGCTGTCCCCTCGCGGCTACCAACGCGCCGTTGCCGCCGGGTTCCGCCGGTTGCGGTAGGTCGGGCCGGGCCGGTCAGCCGGAGCCGGCGGCGAGAAGGTCGGCCGCCTTCTCGCCGATCACCATCGACGGGGCGTTGGTGTGGCCACGGATGATGTTCGGCATCACCGATGCGTCTGCCACCCGCAGCCCGTCGACGCCGCGGACCCGCAGCTCCGGGTCGACCACCGACCGGTCGTCGGTGCCCATCCGCGCGGTGCCGACCGGGTGGTAGAGCGTGTGGCTGTACTCGTTGACGCTGGCCGCGTCGCGGTCGTGCTGGGACATGCTCTCGCCGCCCGCCGGGGCGAGGAAGCGGCCGGTACCGAGCGCCTTGAGCGCCGGAGCCCGCAGGATCTGCTCGCAGATTCCCAGCCCGGCCATCAGCGTCGCCCGGTCCGCGCCGTCGACGTCGGACAGGTAGCGCGGGTCGATCACCGGCTTCGCGCCCGGATCGGCGGAGGCCAGCGTGATCCGGCCGGAGCTTTTCGGCTGCAGCAGGATGGCGCCGATCGTCAGGCCGTGGCCGGGCGGCTTCACCAGACCCTCGCCGACGTAGGCGACCGGCGCGAACAGGATCTCGATGTCGGCCAGCGGCAGCTCGGGGCGGGTGCGCACGAACCCGTACGCCTCGGCCACGTTCGACGTCAGCATGCCGCGGCGGCGCAGCAGGTAGCGGGCGACCTCGACCGGTCGTTCGGCGTCGAACAGCGTGTCCTCGCGAGGGTCGGTGAACAGCCCGGCGATCAGGTGGTCCGCCAAATTCGAGCCGACCTCCGGCGAGGCGGCCACGACGTCGATGCCGAGGTCCGACAGGTGCGCCGGGTCGCCGATTCCGGACAGCATCAGCAACTGCGGCGTGTTGACTGCGCCGCCGCAGAGAACCACCTCCCGGCGGGCGCTGATCATTTGTCTTCCGGTGCCATCAGCGAGTTCCACCCCGACGGCGCGGCGGCCGTCGAACACCACGCGGTGCACCTGCGCGCCGGTCCGTACGGTCAGGTTCTTCCGCCGCCGGGCGGGCTTGAGATACGCGTCCGCAGCACTGAATCGGGCGCCGCGGTGCTGGGACACCATGGTCTGGGTGAACCCGTTGGGCTGCAGCGTGTTCGCCTCCTCGATCGGCAGTCCGGTCTGCCGCACCGCCTCCAGGAAGCTGGCCGTGGCAGCCCGCGGGCTGCGTTGCGCCTCGATGCTGACGGCGCCGTCGGACGCTGCTGCCGAGGTGCTGGCCGCCAGCCGCTGCACCTGCCGGAAGTAGGGGCGCAGCGAACTCCAGGACCAGGTCGGCCCGGCGGCGTCGGCCCAGCGGTCGTAGTCGGCTGCGAAGCCGGAGACCCACATCATCGCGTTCAGCGACGACGATCCGCCGAGCATCTTGCCGCGCGGCCAGTAGATGGTGCGACCAGCCAATTCCGGCTGCGGCACGGTGTCGTAGTTCCAGTCGTAGGACGAGCGGAAGAGCTTGGAGAATGCGGCCGGGACGTGGATCTCCTGCTTCCGGTCCTTGCCGCCGGCTTCCAGCAGCAGCACGGAGGTCGAGCCGTCCGTACTGAGCCGGTTGGCCACGGCCGCGCCGGCCGAGCCGGCCCCGACGATGATGTAGTCGAACGTCTCGGTGAGCCCGTCGTGCTGCGCCATCTGATCTCCTTCGATCTGCGGTGCAGGTCAGTGTCGCATCAGCTCGGCTGCGGGCAGCGGCCAGCGCGACGCGCGCCGGTCCCGCGCACCCGCATCTGCCGCCCACCGGGTAGCTGGTGCCAGCATCGAACAGGGGTACGTCAGGCGGACGGCGTCCAGCGCATGGTCAGGTCCGGTTCGTGCTCCTCGTTGTCCGCCCCCGACGAAAAGGCTGTCGTCAGGAAGTCGTGCCGGCGGTAGAACGCCCGGGCGCCCCAGTTGCGCTGGAAGACGAAGAGTCGCAGGCCGTCCGGCGCCTCGGTCTTGATCTGCCGTAGCAGCGCCGCGCCGATGCCCCGCCGGAGCAGGTCCGGGCGGACGTAGAGGTGATCGAGCTGCCCGCTGTCATGCACGCCGAACCCGACCAGCTCGCCCCCTCGGACCGCCACCAGCACCCGGCTGTGCGGCAGTACCACCTCCCGGTACCACTCGCGCACCTCGTCGTCGGTATGCGCCAGCCGGAGATACGGCAGTTCGGCCTGCACGGCCGCGAGGTACAGCTCGGCAATCGGACCGGCATCGTCCGGCCCGGCCACTCGTACCGAGATGCGGTGCAGTGCATATTCACTGGCCAGTACGGCATAGCCGTCGAGGGTGGTCCACTCCTGCTTGAACCAGTCCGCATCCACCTGGTGCGACTCCTGCCGCAGGCCGAGCCCGCTCAGCAACCGGGCCACCGGAGCGTTCCGGGCATCGCAGTTCGCGATCACCCGGTGCGCGGCGGCAGCGGTGAAGAGGTGCTCGAGCACCCGGGCCACCGACTCGGTCGCGATGCCGCGGTGCTGGTACTGCGGCGCCAGCGTCATGCCGATCTCGTAGGTGTCCGGCTGCCCGGCGAGCCGGTGCACCGCCACGTCTCCGTAGAGCTGCCCGCTGGACCGGTCGCGGACCGCCAGCTGCAACCAGTCGCCGGGGTCGGGTAGCTCCCCGGCCGGCTGCGATGCAACCAGGGCGTACCCGTCCGCCTCGCTGTAGTCGGTGTCCCACGACTGCCAGCGGGCCACCTCCGGGTCCTGCCGGTAGTTGACGAAGGCGGGGACATCGGCCGCCTGCAGCGGTTCGATCACCAATCGCGGAGTCGTCAGGTGCAGTGGCATGGGCTACACCGTAGTTCTGCAGACAACCGGATCATCGCCGCCGATCCAGGCCTCCGCCGTCAGCCGCGCCCGTCCACCAGTGCTTCGGAGTCGTCGTCAGACCCGCTGTCGGCTGCGGCGCCGAGTGCGACCACCGAATCCAGCGTGTCCACCTCGTCCACCGACTTGTCGTCGCGGTAGCGGAGCACCCGGGCGAACCGCAGCGCGACCCCGCCGGGGTAGCGGGTGGACTGCTGGATGCCGTCGATCGCGATCTCGGCGATCAGCGGTGGATCGACGTAGACCGTCGACTTGGTGCGCCGTGTCTCCCGGGCCAGGAACTGCTCGGTCTGCCAGATCAGCGTCTTGTCGGTCAGGCCCTTGAACGTCTTGCCGAGCATGACCAGCTGGCCATCCGGACCCCGCGCGGCCAGGTGCAGGTTCGACAGCCACCCCTCCCGCCGGCCGTACCCCCATTCCGCCGCGATGACCGCAAGGTCGAAGGTGTGCCGCGGCTTGAGCTTGATCCACCCGGAATCCCGCCGTCCCGCCGCGTAGGGCGCCGCCAGGTTCTTGACGACCACGCCCTCGAAACCGTCGGCGACGACGGTCGCGAAGAACGTGGCGATGTCGGCGGCGGCGTCGGCCGTGATCCGTGGAACCAGCATTTCGGCGGGCAGCACTGCCGTCATCGCCTCCGCCCGGACCGACAGCGGCTCGTCGAGCAGGTCTCGGCCGTCGACGTGCAGCAGGTCGAAGACGAACAGCTGCAGCGGCGTCTGCGTGCGGGCGGTCGACACGTCCACGCTGCTCGCCGTTCTCGACGCGATGACCTGGAACGGCAGTGGTCGACCGCGGGCGTCCAGCCCGACCACCTCGCCGTCCAGCACGATGCGGGTGACGCCCAGAGCCAGCACCGCGTCGACGATGTCGGGCAGCCGATCGGTGATGTCGTCGAGGCTGCGGGTGTAGAGCCGCACCCGGTCCCGGTCGCGGTGCACCTGCACCCGGATACCGTCCAGCTTGGCGTCGACCAGCGCCGGCAGGCCGGACTTCGGCACCGCCGCCTCGGGATCGGGCGCGCTCGCCGCCAGCATCGGGCGCACCGGCACGCCGACCTGCAGACCGACCCCCTCCAGAGCGGCGATCCCCTCGGCGGCCAGCAGCCGGGCGGCGGCGGGCGTGGAGCCGAGCAGCATGGCGGCCCGCGAGACGGTGGGCGCCGGAGCGTCGAACGCCGCGGCCAGGCCGTCCTGCACCAGGGAGTCCAGTGCGCCCTGCCGCAGTTCCTCGAACACCAGTCGCTGCAGGAAGTGCTGCTCGTCGGCGGTGGCGCGGGCGAAGAGCTCCTCCACCGCCCGCGCTCGCAGCGCGGCCGACCCGCCGCCGCCGATGGCTGCGACGGCGTCGAACGCCGCGTCCACTTCCGCGACGGTCAAGGTGGACGCCGCAGCCGGCTGGGGCAGCGCGGACATCGAGGCCCATCCGACGCCGGTGCGCCGCTGCCGGAGCGTGCCCGACAGGTAGGTGACGGTCAGCTCGACGTCCGCCGGCCCGGCGGCCGCCGCCTCGGCGATGCAGTCGGCCAGGAAGCGACGTTTGGCCAGGCGCGAGCGGGTGGCGCCGACGTCGGCGGAGGTGGTGACCAGGCGGGACAGCAACATCGCTCCATCCTGCCGTGCAGCACCGACAACCGGCTCGTCTCACGGCCTCGACGCCACCCTCGTCCCGGACCCAGCAGCTGATGCGCAGCCGACCGGTCCCCGACATAGGCTCGCGTGATGCCTGCCCGATCTCTGGTGGCGCCCGTCTCGGCGCTGCGGGCGTTGGCGCTGTCGGCGCATCCGTTGCCGACGATCGGCGTCACCACCATCAGCGCCGGCCTGGCGGCGCTGACCAGGCTTGGCCTGGCCCGGGGCGTGCTGTTCACGGTGGCCGTGTTCGTCGGTCAACTGTCCATCGGCTGGGCGAACGACTGGATCGATGCCGCCCGCGACCGGGCCGCCGGCCGGCTCGACAAGCCGGTCGCCCGCGGGCAGGTACCGGCGCGTCTGGTCTCCGTCGCGGCCGTATCGAGCTTGGCGCTGGCTGGGGTGCTGTCGTTCCGGCTGGGCTGGCTGGCCGGGGCGGCCGCCATGGCGCTGCCCGTGGCCGGCTGGCTCTACGATCTCGGGCTGAAGAAGACGGAACTCTCGATCGTCTGCTACGCAGCGGGTTTCGGGATGCTGCCGGCGGCTGCTGCGCTCGCCCGCCCGGGCCACCCCTGGCCGGCGTGGTGGGTGATGAGCGCCGGCGCCGTGCTCGGCATGGCGGCGCACGCGGCGAACGTGCTGCCCGATTTGCAGTCCGACCGGGCGACCGGTGTGGCCGGGTTCTGGCACCGCCGCGGCGCCCGGATCACGGCGACGGCCGGGCCGGTGCTGCTGGTGATCGCATCCATCCTCGTACTCTTCGGTTCGGGCGGCGCAGCCTGGTGGAGGTTCGTTGCATTGGCAGCGGTAGGACTACTGGCGGTCGGCGGTGTCGCCATCGGATTGCGCAGCCCTGCTAGTCGGGTGCCGTTCGCCGCCACCATCGCGCTCGCCGGAATCGACCTCGCCCTCTTCGCCGTGTCCGGCGCCCGGCTGTACTGACCGGGCCCGGTGGCGAGCCGATGGGACGGCTCACCGCGGTCAACTAGTCGGCGAGGTTTGGGGGTCATCAGGCGTGGCGCCGTCGGGCGGTGGCTTCTGCCACGGCCAGCGCCCGGTGATCTCCAGTTCGAGGGAGAAGCTCAAAAAAGTGCGGATCAGCACGATGCCGGCCAGCACCCCGATACTGCCCAGGGTCGGGGTGACCGCGACGGTGCGGATGATGTCCGCAGCCACCAGCAGCTCCAGTCCGAGCAGGATCGACCGCCCCAGCTGCTGGCGGAACGACCGGTAGATCTCTGGCCGGCGCCGCCGGGCGGACCGCGCGGCGGTGATCGCAGCGGCCAGCCCTCCGACGAGGATGGCGCCGACACCGGCAGCATCCAGCACCTTGCCGACTGCCTCGACGACCTCGACGAATGTCACCGGAGATGTCTACCGCACCCGCGGTGCCGCCGAGTGCTTCAGGGGACGGCTGGCAGCGATCGGCGATCAGAACTGACGGCCGTGCACCAGACGGATCGCCTGGGTGTAGGAGTCCTGGTTGGGGGCGGTCACTCCCGGCTTGCCGCGGAAGTCGGTCCAGCACGGGTGCAGAACCAGGTCGGTACCAAGAACCGCGGCCGTGTAGTCACCGATGAAGGTGCCTTGGACGACGTTTCCTTCGTCATCGGTCCCGACGAATTGCACCTGCGGATTCGACGACTGCGTGGTGATGCGGTGGATCGGGAGGGCGCGCTTGCCGAGCCGGTCGAGCGACGACCAGTACGCATAATCCAGGGCGATGCCCTTAGGGTCGTAATGGCGGGTGTAGGACGTCACCGCAACAACGCCCTGACGGATGGCGACCGCACCGAACACCTCGTCCTGGCCGGTGCCCACCGCGGCCGGCTGGTCCCATTTCCGGCCGCCCCTGGACAGGGACACGATATTGTCCGCATTCGATTGCAGTGACGCTCCGGTCGTCGGGTCGTACCGGCCATTGCGGTCGTCATTCCAG
>CAXSEW010000027.1:0-15655 GCA_964236185.1 uncultured Nakamurella sp.
ACCCCTTCGGATGAGCGCTCGGCGTATACACGGCAGTACCCAGCTTTCCTCCCGTTCACCGCGAGATGCGGAAAGACGGCTGAGCCCGATCGGGCCAAGCCTTGCGCCGATGCCAGGCGCGCCACGTTGCAAAAGAAATCGTTTTACATCAGTCGGGGATGTAGGCGTCATCTGCTGTTGGACGTGCTCAGCGCTGTTCGCGCTACTGGACGCGTTGCCGGGCCGACCGTTCCAGCAGTTCGGCGAGAGCTTCGGCCGGTACCTGTCCCTGAAGGTCGGTCAGGCAGGCGAGCACCACGTCGACGATCACCGGTAGAGGGTGCTGTCCGTTGAATTCGCGGAGCAGTCAGCGAATACGGGGTCCGTGGCTGATGATCCGACGTCGAAGAGCGGTCGCTGCCGCGTTGTGTTCTGCTTTTGTTCGGTCAAGCCGCGAACGGACCCTGGATGAGACCGGACGAGACCGGCGCCTCCACCCGGGGGCGGTCCCGCCTGGGGTGGCAGTAACCTCCCGAGCAACTCGCCCAGTGTGTAACGAGGCGTGCTGAGGTGGTCAACCGGCGACGACCCGGCATCTTCGCTTCTGGCTTGCGTGGTGAGGTGCACGCTTAGGTGGCGGGGTGGCGGGCTGTCAGGGTAGCGTAGGCGACGATGTTGCTTTCGTAGCTTCCGGCGGTGGGGTCGAACGTTCCGCCGCAGGTGATCAACCGTAGACCGGGGTGGTTGATGTTGCCGTAGACCGCGGTGGAGGGGAACGCAGATTTCGGGTAGGCGATGACTTTGTCGACGGTGAAGACGGCGACGATCCGGTCGGTGAGGGTGACTTCTACGGTGGCGCCGGGTTGCAGGGCGCCGAGTTTGAAGAAGACGCCGGGCCCGTATTTGGCGGAGTCGACGTGTCCGAGGATCACCGTCGGTCCAATCTGTCCCGGCGTCGGGGAGTATTTGTACCAACCGGCTTTCGAGTCAGGGTCGTCCAACGAGGGAACTTCGATCGACTTGTCGGGGTTCAGCCCGAGCTGAACCAGATCGGACTGGACACCTATCGAGGGGATGGTGATCGCCAACGGAGCGGAGGCGGCGAGCACCAGCGGCGCCGGGGTCGGCCTGGGTGTGCCGGATGCGGTCGGCCTGCTCGACGTTTGTTTCGGCCGGGAGGAACTTGAGCTGCCGGCATAGGTGCGGGTACCGGGCCCTTGCGCGGCCGCCGTGGTCGCTGGCGCCGCTGTCTGAGTGATCGTCACTGTGGCCGGGGTTGGGATAAGGTTCGCTTGGGCGGCGGTGGGTTGCGGCGGGTGTTGCTGCCCGGCCAGGCCGGCGCCGACCGCGGCGCCCCCGACACCGGCCAACACGACAGCGAGAACCCACCACAGGGTCAGCAGACGGGGAACCGTCGATGCGGCGCCCTTGATACTTCTCACGCGGAGCAGCGGGTTGTTAGGTCCATTGCGCTTCGGTAACAGCACCGCCGGTGATGGTGACCTGCAGGGCGGGTTGACCGCCGGGTCGCCACAGGGTGTAACTCCCGGCGTGCAACGAGGGGTAGATGGCGGCGTAACGGGTGCCGCCGTCGCCGCGGCGTTCCCTCACGGCGACGTGGGTGCGGTGGTGGTTGTCGTCCCCGGTGGGGCTGATCTCGATTTCGACGCCGAGCATTTCGGCGGAGGTGTGCAGCACCAACGCGCCGATGTTCCCGCCGATGTCCAGCATGACGGTGCCGTCGCGGCTTGGTCCCAACTGGTCGCGTTCTGACACCTGGTTCTGTCCAGTCATCGCCTTTTTTCCATCTCCTTTTAGGCAGGGTCCGGCTCGGACATCGGCCAGGATGGGCTCGACTGCGGGTGGGCCGCCGGCGTTGTTGCCGCGGCGGCCCGCCCGCTGTCGTTCACGACGTCTGCGGCGCGGTCTCGTCGGACATTGCGGCGTGGCGGGGCCGGGTGGCTGCGATGGTGCCGGCGACGGCCGCCCCGACCAGGGCCGCGCCGCCGGCGATGAGCACGCCGGTGTCCTGGATGCCGGCGGTGCTGCCGCCGCCGGTGTTGACTCCGCCGACGGGGATCGGCATGTCACCCAGGTCCGGGGCGGGGGTGTTGGCGTTCGGGTTGTAGTAGCCGCCGTGCGGGGTGCCCAGATATGGGAAGGTCGGCAGGTAGTGCACGGTGTTCCCGGCGGTGACGTCGGTGTTGCTGGAGGTGATGCCCTGGGTGACCGCGCCGGCCGCCTTGTCCGGGGTGTAGGTCTTGTCGACCAGCCCGTAGGTGGTGCCGGCCAGCGCGCGCAGCTCGATGGTGGTGACGTCGTCGAAGACCCGGCGGCCGTTGGGGTATCCGGCCGGATCCATGCCGATCAGGCCGAGGTTGCTGGGACTGTCGGTGGTCGGCGGAATCGCCATGTTCAACCGCAGCAGGTCCGCCTGCGTCGGCCCGGTGTAGTTCTGGAAACCCGGGACGACACCGGCGGGGATACCGGTGAGCAGGATCGCCAGCAGGTCGGCGCGGGGCTTGCCGGAATCGTTCAGCGCGGCCAGGTTCGGGAACACCCCCGGGTACAACACGGGCAGCAGGTGGGACAACTCCGGAGCGGCGACGTTGGCGGCGAACTGCTTGTCGCCGGCCGGTACCTGCGAGTTGAAGAAGTCCTTCTTGGTGATCGGGATCAAAACCTCGTTGAACAACGGGTTGGCCTGCCGGGACACCTGTACCCAGGGGCCGCTGTTGACGATGGTGCCGTCCGCTTCGTACATCTTCGACCGTTGCCGACTCGCCGAGGCGTACACGCCGATGACCGAGCCCTGTTTGGTCGGGTCCGTCGGGGCAGCGCCGCCGGCGGTCAGGTCGGTCTTGGGTACCTGCAGGGTGATGGAGTGAACGTTTTTCGTCGCGAGCCCGTTCACGCCGGGGGCCTGCGGCATCTGCGACCCGACGTGCAGGTTCTGGAACGGCCGCAGATCGCCCAGGTCGAAGATCGCGCCGATGTCGACGTAGAACCCTTCGGCCCGCTGCCCGGTGTACAGGGTGCGGCCGCCGGGCAGGCTGTGGATCGCCGCGCTTGCCAGCGCGGCGAAGTTAGGGGTGGACAGCGGCCCGATGTTGCACGGCGGACACGCCAGGTCGCTGCCCAGCACCTCGCTGTTGCCGCCGGAGACGCGGGTGATCGAGCCGAACTGGCGGCGGTTCCAGTTCTTGCTGTCCAAAGACTCGATCGGCCCCACGTTGTACAAAAACGTGGTCGGAATCGTGTAGACGGTGTGGAACTTGAACTGGTAGGTGATGTTCGGCTTGCCGTCACCGTCGTTGTCGATGTGGATCTCATACAGCACGTCGTCGCCGAACTCGAAAAAGTTCGGCCCGCCGGCCGGGTCCTCCAGCGGCACAAAATTCGCGATCAGCGTGACCGTGTCGGGCTTGTCGGGACTGACGAACGCGTACACGTCGGTGTTGTCCGCGGCCGGGTCACCGGAAATTCCTGGGGCCTCTTTATGAGATGACATGCCTTACCTCTCCAACGGTTGAATGAGAAAAGCCTTCAGGCGTTCGTGGCGGAACCGGCGATGCGGGCCAGGCGGGACGCCAACTCCGCGTCCCGGTACACCACCTCCCGCTCGCCGACCATCACCACGATCTCGCCGCTGCGATGATCCTTGACGTAGGCGATGAAGGGCTGGTCTGCCGGCGCTCCGACGGCCTCCGGATGGGCAGCCTGCGCCGCAGAAGCGGCCGCGGGGACCGGGGTCTGCGCGGAGGCCACCCCCGACACCAAGCTGGGAGTCAACGCGGCCCCCACCGCGACCGCCCCCAACGAGCTATGTTTCAAAAACTTACGGCGGGACTGATCGGTCACGGCATTCTCCATTTCAGGAACAAACCGGCTCCTCCGGTCATCCCCGGAAGAGGTCAACACTGCACTACACGGGCGGCGGCTCACCATCACCCCACACGCAGGGTTCCGATCCGCCTGGTTCAACCCCGCGAAAGAGTACGCGGCGACGAAACACAATCGCACCAACAGTACCTAAACCGTTACAGAAAGCAACACTGCCAGCCACGTTCGTCGAGAGGATGGCCGAGGCGCGGCGCAGTTGTCATCACCTACCAGTCCTATTCGAGGCTTCTGGCGACGAGATCGCCGCCGCGTCGTCGACGGCCGCCCCGTCCTCTGCGGGTTCGTTGAACGCTTCGCTATACCCAAGGGATCGGACCGTCCTACGTGCACTGCAAATTCTGATCCTAAGCCGATCTCCGCGTCGATGCTGGACAGGCCGGGCGAGGGAGCCCGGCCAGCTCACTGTTCCGCTTCATAATGATCAAATGTCATCGATGGGCTGTTCGTCGCGGTGCGGACCGTCCAGCCGAACACGGCGGCGGCGGATCTTCTCCTCGGCAGTGGCGGCGGCAGCGTTGGTGCTGAGCGGGTGCACCGGGGGGAGTTCGTCGGTAGTCACCACCAACATCACGACGGTCCACCAGCCAGCCACCGCGGCAACGGCCAGCCCGGCGGTCCGGGCCGGTACAGCTACCGTGCCCTTGGTCGAGAGCGCCCGATCCACTTCGTCATCGCCACGATCAGCGCCGTCCGGACCGGTGGCGGTGCTGCCGCCGGGGCGGCCAACGGTCAGGACGGCTGGCGCCGCCGGCGTGGTGGTCGATGCGGCCACCCCGGCTGGTACCGCCGCCGCGGTCAGTCGCGCACTGTTCGACCGGTCGCCGCTGGTGGTGGTAGCTGACGCCGGGGACCCTGCGGGCGTCGATACCGCCGCCGCTCAGTCGGCCCGGCTAGGCGTGCCGTTGCTGCTGATCAACGGTGCTGGGCATTCGCCGGTCAACCCGAATTCGGGCTCGGAATCGACACGCGTCTCCGCGCCGTCGGCGTCGCCGCAGGCGTTGACTGCAAACCCCGAACTGCTTGGCGAAATCACCCGCCTGCATGCCCGGACCGTGCTGGCCGTCGGAACGGGCGTCGCCGACCGTCTAGCCGGTGTACCCGGGGTTGCGGTGGTTTCCGACCCGGCTCGGTTCAGCGGACTCCCGGCCGCTCCGGTCGCCCCGGTCGCGGTCCTGGTGCCCGCCGGCGCTGACACTGCCGCGCTGCGGGCCGCCGCAGCGTCGGCGAAGGCCGCCGGCGCTCACCTCATCCCGGTCACCGGCTGGGATCTGCGAGGTGACCCGGCGGCCATCACCGCGTTGGCGGCGCTGCGGCCAGATCGGGTGATCGCCGTCGGCGGCCGGTTCGGGCCGCTCGCCGACCTCAACGACCGCGTCGCTTCGGCAACCGCCGGCGCGCAGCTACCCGGCGGCGGTCAGCTGCTGTTCCCCGGTCACCGGCTGGTCGCGCTCTACGGCGCCCCCGGCATCGCCGGTCTGGGCGCCCTGGGTCAACAGGACCTGCCGGCCAGCATCGCCCGGGTCAAGAAGATCGCCGCCCCCTACCAGCGGCTCAGCGCGGTGCCGGTGAACCCCACCTTCGAGATCATCGCGACCGTGGCCGACAAGTCCGCCGGCGACGACGGCAACTACTCCGCGGAAACGCCCAGCGCTGACCTGCGGCAGTGGGTGCAGGCGGCCGCGGCGGCCGGTGTGTACGTGGTGCTCGATCTGCAACCGGGCCGGTCCGACTTCCTCACCCAGGCCAAGCTGTACACCGACCTGCTGCGGCTGCCCGGGGTAGGGCTCACCCTTGATCCGGAATGGCGGCTGGATGCCCATCAGGTACCGCTGGAACAGATCGGCGGTGTCGACGCACAGGAAATCAACTCCATCATCACCTGGCTCGCAGATCTGACCGAAGCCGAGCACCTACCGCAAAAACTGCTGGTCCTGCACCAGTTCAAGCTCTCCATGATCCGCTCCGAGGACACCCTGGACCTGACCCGTCAGCAGGTGTCGGTACTGATCCAGATGGATGGGCAGGGCGCGCCGCAGTTGAAAGACGAAACCTGGGCCGCCGTCACCGACGCCGCACCACCGAGGATCCTGTTCGGCTGGAAGAACTTTTACCGCAACGACACGCCAACCGCCACCCCCGAGCAGACCATGAACAAAAGGCCGACGCCGCTGCTGATCTCCTACGAATAACCGCACCGCGTGATGTCAGGTACCTACCCGAGAATCGGCCAGCGTTCCCCCTCGCCCCGGCGAGGCGCAGGGGCAACCGAACCGCACAGCTCACGACGCAACGCCCGAAGCGCACTGATTGGTGCTTCACTTTTGCGGCAGCTGAATGGGGCTGCGACGCGCCACTGGCTGGTGTCGCGTCGCCGCCTGGCCTTGTTAGCGGTCGAGGACGTCCTCGACGGCGTCCTTGGCGTTGTCGCCGGCCTGCTTGACGTTCGCCGACGCCTGGTCGCCGTGACCTTCAGCTTCCAACTGCTGATCGCTGGTCGCTTTCCCGGCCGCTTCGTTGACCTTTCCGCCGGCTTCCTGCGGGGCGTGTTTGATCCTGTCTCCCATAGCCATTGCGAACTCCTCTGGTCGCGGACACTTACATCGTCCAGGTGCCCTTTCGATCGGAAGTGATGCGGCCGGTCGCTGCTGATGATCCCCCGATGCTGTACCCCCGGGGGTGCTACACCCAGTTGCGAGAAGGAGGTGCTGCACCCCGTCAAGAACGTGGCGCCCGGGCGGGGCCGCTGTCCAGAGCGCCCCTACAATTTGCTGCCAACCTGGGCCGGCATTGTGTGACCGCAGCTGGGCAGCTGTGTTAGGCGCTGGTTGTCCCCCGACGAAGAAGGAGACGCCGGTGACAACGAAGGTCGAGAAGTCGATCGTGGTGAACGTGCCGGTCAGCACGGCCTACGACCAGTGGACTCAGTTAGAGGACTTCCCGCAGTTCATGAACGGCATCACAAGGTGACCCATGTCAGCGATGACATGTTGCAGTGGGTGGCCCAGATCACCGGCGCCAGAGTGCTGAATCTAGTTTGTATGGTGGCAACGGCACGGTGGCGGCAAGCCATGAGAATGGCGAACGCCCCGACGGCAATGTCACCAAACCCCCTAAATTTCCGATGACCGCGCGGACGCTTGGGGTGTCCTGCCGCATGATGGCTGGCGACACGATGCGCTCGAGCAGGGAGAGCAGACGCCGCCGCGTTCGGGCGCACACAAGGGAACGGTGGACGGGTTGGCCGACAGCCCGGACACTACAGTTGGCCCACAGCCCGGCACACTACAACAACCGTCACCCCAACTGACGTGACTTCCTAGCCTGTGGAGAACCGCATGACATTTGCCGCCGCGGACCCGGTGTCCTCCGGCCGCCCGTATCCGGTGGTGGAGGGTGGGCGGTCGGGCACCTTCGGCGCTTGCCGACTTCGTCGGCCAGCGAACTGTGACGCTCGACCGCGACGGTAGGCAACAGGTCATCACCGGGCTGGGCGCTCACCACGGTGAGTCCATCCGGTTCCATGAAAGGACGTGGCCACCGACAAGGAGGTCCGGGTGTGGCGGATCACTTCGGCACCCACGGCGGGCTTCGCCGCGTAAACGGTTACCGCCGGCCAGGACTGAACGTGCGGTGGGCCTAAAGAACTGCAATTGGTCCTAGCCGCCATCGCCACTGGTGGGAGCCCGACGACATCGTGAGGTTTCGCCGCGGGTTCAGTCAACGCTGGAGCCGGGCCCTCTCATTTCCTCACTCAACCGGTGCGTTGCAGGTAATTTTTTTGGTGTCGCCGCTGCGAGCCCGCCGTCACCAACATTACCGGCAGCCCCGCGCGGGTGCTCGAGCGCGGCCCTGATCACTCCTACCTTTCGGCTTCCGGGCTGATCAACGCGACTGGGTGCACGACGTGTGGTTCACGCTTGTACACGTCATCACCCTGCTCCCCCCGGCTTGCATCGTCTGACCGTCGCGAAGCCAAGCCCCGGGGCTTAAACTGCGCTGCCACCGAGCGAGTGGCCAGTCACAGGCGGAGGCAACGATGACTCAGCAACACGAAGGTCCGGAAATTGCTCATTTGACGAGCTCGGAGTGCTTCCAGATGCTCGCCGCCCGGCAGATCGGCAGGCTCGGTGTGTACCTGGACCAGTACCCGCTGATCATCCCGGTGAACTACGCCTTGGACCGCGACGTCATCGTCATCCGCACCGAACCCGATTCGGTGGTGGCCCAGGCCGACCACGCCAACGTCACCTTCGAGGTCGACGACCTGAACTTCACCAACAACTCTGGGTGGAGCGTCCTGCTCCGCGGGCAAGCCGAATCGCTGACCCCCCAGCACCGGCAGGACCTCGTCGAACGAACCCGTGCGACGGGTGTGCTCCCGTGGGCTCCCGGCCCACGTGATCACTTCCTGCGGATCATCGCCCACGGGGTGTCGGGTCGCCGGATCATCTCCGGTGAAGATGTGCAATGGCGGCTGGGATCCGCCGCCTACATGTAACTCCGTGAGTAGCAGCGCTGCAGTTCCCAGCGCTCGATGGCACCAGTAGGGTTTACCTGCTCGGCCATCCGGGCATCGAATCCCCCGACACCCGAGGGGCGGGAGGCCTTCCCATGACCGACACCACACCACATCCTCCGTCCGGTGCGTCCAGTCCGCTGGACCGAGCTGCGGCCGCCGGACCGATGGACTGGGATGACAACGCGGATGCTGCATCGACGCCTTCTGGTGAGGATGGTGAAGACAGCTCCGTCACGTCGATGGATGACGCGGATGGCCACGACCACATGTCGAGCATCTACGGACCGCCGCCCGAGCTCCGGCAGGAACGCTCCACCGAATAGGCGGTGATGGCCCAACATTTTGGTGCTGTCGCAGCGGCTGCGCGGGTCGCTTGATGGTGGGCCGGTGGGTGCGGGCAGTGACTGCTGCTACCGGCTTACGCCTTGTTGACCTGGCCGCGGTAGACCTGGCCGGGGTTCAGCTACGTCAATGCCGTCGCCGGCCTGTTGGCGCGGGACACCGCCAACTTCGACCACGGCGCTGCCGACAGCCAACTTTCAGACAACGCTAGGGACACGCACCGGATCGCACCCGAGGACATCCGGCTTAATCAGCTCAGGTCTGAACCGAGTGGTGGGTACTGGGTATTTACTGTATGAGCCGATGCCTGTCGGGCAGCTATCTTCGGCGCGGTGAAGAGGCGGAAAGGTCGGCAGGCATGAACGAATCTGCTCTCAGCGGTGACCAGACACCCCGCAGACACCGACCACCCCACTGGGGTCCAGCAGTCCGCGGAAAACGCTGCCACCGAATCGCCGAGTCGACCTCTCACCGGTTGCCACTGACCTCTGGCCCGACGGTGCCGGTAAAAGTGCGACGCCGTAGTGCAAACGGCTGTCTTTTCTCAGTGATGACGGGAGGTTGATCCGGTCGTGTCGGAAGTGAGCTGTCATATCGGGGTGGCCCCGCCGGTGGTGTTCGCAGTGCTGGCCGATGGCTGGTTGTACAGCGACTGGGTGGTGGGCACCTCACATGTGCGCGCCGTAGATGCCAGCTGGCCTGCAGAAGGGGCGAAGTTGTATCACGCGGTGGGGGTCTGGCCGTTGGTGATGCGTGATGAGACGGTGGTGGAGCAGGTCGACATCGACCGGTTGTTGGTGCTGACCGCGAAGGGTCGACCGTTAGGTCAGGCCAGAGTCACCATTGACCTGCAGATCGACGGCGGCGGAACCGCAGTGAAGATGACTGAAACGCCGATCGCCGGGCCCGGGCGGTGGCTGAACAACCCGCTGCTGCAAGCCGTCCTGACCCGCCGCAACGTGGAATCGTTGGCCCGGCTCACCGCGCTGGCCGAACGCCGAACCGCCCCCGCCGAATAACCGGCTCTACGACGACCGCTCGTCGGCAACTCCGCTGGACTGGTGTCACCACGATGGTGTGGCGCCGACAGCGCACGGGCCACCATCTGAGGTTCCGGTTCCTACGGTTCGGTGGTGCTCAGGCAGCCGCCCGGCTAGCGACCCGGTTTCTCGGCCGCAGCAGAGATGCTGCCTTGCTCGGTGCGGTCCGCGACGCTCTCGTCGTCGCCGTCCACGCCGGCCTGGTGATTCGATCCCGAATCCGCCTGCTTGATCGCGGCTGCCGCCCGCTTCTAAACCTCGTCGCTGGGCGTCTGCTTTGGCATCGGCGTTCTCCCTTGGCCGAGCAAAGCGCAACCGCCCGGATGAACGCGGGATAGGACCGGTCATAGCCGAGCTTGACGACTCGTCGTGCAACCCCGTCGCCCACAGATGCGAGGTCCAACTGGACTGCGGTTTCCTGGTGGCGCTGACCGGCCTGCCGCAGCCGGGCATGGTGTCCCGCCGCCACGGCGGCGTCATCAACGTGGCCTCCACCGCTCGGTTCAACCCACGACGATGGCCCATCTACGGGGCGAGCGAAGCCCTACGTGGTGCCCTTTACTGAAGCGCTGTGGGCCGAAACCAGAACGACCGGTGTGCGAGTCTTGTCTGCAACGAAGCTGTAGCCAAGAACTAACCCGGCTGTTCGTTTGGGTGCGACCGCTCAGGGCTTGAGGACAACCTTAATGCAGTCGTCGGTCTTCTCCTGGAACGTTCGGTAGGCCTGAGGCGCCTCGGAGATGGGCACGGCGTGGGTGGTCAGGTCCAGCACGGCCAGCGGGTCGGCTGGGTCCTCAACGAGCGGGAGGATGTCGTCGATCCACTTCTTCACGTTGCACTGCCCCATCCGCAGCTGAATCTGCTTGTCGAACAAATCCATCATCGGCATCGGATCAGCGGTGCCGCCGTAGACGCCGCTGACCGACACGGTCCCGCCGCGGCGCACCGCGTTGATCGCGTTGTGCAAGGCGGTCAACCGGTCCACACCCGCGGTTTCGAACATTTTTTGGGCCAACGAATCGGGTAGCAACCCGGCCGCGGTCTGCGCCAGCTTTCCCGCGGTCGCGCCGGCCGAGCCGTGCGCTTCCATCCCCACCGCGTCGATCACCGAATCCGGGCCCCGACCCGCAGTCATCTCCAGCAACGCCGCCGAAACGTCATCGACCGCGGCCGGGTCCAGGGTTTCGATGTGGTGTCGCTCGGCCATGGCCCGCCGTTCCGGAACCGGTTCGATCCCGATCACCCGGTACCCCAGGTGCCGACCGATCCGGGAAGCGAACTGGCCCACCGGACCCAACCCGAACACCGCCAGCGTGCCGCCCTCGGGAACGGCGGCGTACTGCACGCCCTGCCAAGCGGTCGGCAGGATGTCCGACAAGAACAGATACCGCTCATCAGGGCCGTCGACACTGACCTTGATCGGTCCGTACTGCGCCTGCGGCACCCGCAGATACTCCGCCTGACCGCCCGGCACCGACCCGTACATCGACGAAAACCCGAACAACGACGCGCCCTTGTTCTTGGCCCGCACCTGGGTGGTCTCGCACTGGGACTGCAAACCCCGCTCGCACATCCAGCAGTGACCGCAGGAAATGTTGAACGGCACCACCACCCTGTCGCCGACCGCGATGTTGCTGACCGCGGAACCGACTTCCTGGACGATGCCCATCGGTTCGTGACCCAGGATGTCCCCGGCGGCCATGTACGGGCCCAGGACCTCGTACAAGTGCAGATCCGAACCGCAGATCGCCGTCGAGGTGATCTTGACGATCGCATCGGTGGGCTCCTGGATCCGCGGATCCGGCACCTCATCGACCCGAACGTTCCGTTTGCCCTGCCACGTCACTGCCTTCATGATGTGCTCCCTGTTCTCATCGAGGCGTTGCCACACTCCGTCAGGAGCACAGGCCCAAACATAGGCCAAGCAGCTCCGCGCTTTCACCTGCGGTGCTGTCAAATGGAAAATTGCTTCCACCTCGAAAATGAAGGTTTCTGCGGGAGCAGCACGCTCGTTGATGGTGCGCCGGATCAGTGGGCGGTCAACCCTTCGCACCACCGGGCTCCAGTGACGCCTGAACCCCATGGACGAACTGCGCCTCAAGCCACCGGCCCGCTCACCATCAGGATCGGATGAGTCATGGCTGCCGCGGCGCCGCCGCCGGTGTCGGCCGCTCCGACGGGCATGGCCCAGCCGCCGAACTGGTGGTCGGCCAGCCACATCGACACCTGCGCCTAGAACTGGTCCTGGCTGCGGTGGAATGTCAACGCGTGCCCGGCGTCGGGAATGGTGACCGCGGTGACGTCGCTGCTGCCGGTCAGCATTTCGGGACCTGGGGCTACCGGCCGCGTTCGTCTACGAAGCGTTGGAGCACATCAAGAGTCGCCCAACCAGCTTCGATCTGGTCGCCGACACCCGCGATGGCAAGGTCCACGGTGTACGAGGCGTTACACGTCCTTGCCGCGTTCAACCTGGTAGAACGCCGCGCCGGCCGTTGGTCCATCGTCGCCGCCACCAGCCTGGTGGTTCTGGCGGAAACTCTGGGCTGCGCTGACGCGATAGCCGCAAAGCTGGCGGTCCACCGAGCTGAGCGAGCCCAGTATCCGCGAGTTCTGCGGGGAGTGCAGCCCCTGGAGAGCGGTCATACGAGGAGCGGGGTATGGAACGGCCCACCCGATGAAGGCGAAACCGCGCTCGACGTCCTGGAACGGATCCTGGGTGCCCGGCGCATCGCCTAATAGGTGGGCAGCACGGGGGGCCAGTTAGGCATTTGTCGCATATCCGAAGAACTTGAGGCCACCGCTCGACGCCGGGGTGTTTAGCCGGGGTGTTTAGCCGTGGTGTGCGCTGGAGGCTGCGCCTAACCGTGAATCAGCCAGCAGTACGAAGTTCATCCGGCAATGGTCTTGCGGCGTCCGCAGCGATACGGGGATCAACCTCGTGTTTGAGAAACGCCGCCTGGCGCACCAGTAGCCGGGCCAGCATGATGCGAGCGGTGTCCCGCTCACTGTCGTAGTCGGGCACGTACCGTTCAGGAGCGGTCGCGGTCATCTCTGGCCTCTTTCGTGGTCTGGTCCAGTATGCGCCTGATGGCGCGGCCCCGGCGAGGGCTCCACCAGGTCAGCGTAGACGTGGCGGGTGTAGCGCTCGGCTAATCCGACAAGATCGGCGTCGTTGAGCTGCCGAGCAGTGTTCGTCAGCTGATCCAGCATGCTCGCAGTCAGAGTCTTGCCCAGGTCCGTCGCTGAGTGGTCCACCACCCAGACGAACCTTCTCCACCACTGGTCCTTGCGGTCGGTCCGGTTGCGTTGGATCACGGTGATGAGCACACCTGTGGTTGCGATGAGCGCCGCGACGACAGCGCACAGCCCGCCGAACCCTGCGGTGTGCGTGAACGGGTCCGCCAAGGACGTCGCCGGCGCACTCATGCAGCGCCCGGATGCTGGCGGGCGACGTAGGCGATCAGGGTTCGCTCGGCGTACTCGACATGCTCGGCGATGAGCTGCTCGTAGGCATCGACCGCGGCGGCGACAAGTTCGAGCAACACGCCGATGTCCTCCGTGCGAGGCGCCTGGTGCGGGATGGGCACACATCCACGAAGGACACTTTCGACATCGGCTAATACCTCGACTGAATCAGGTTCGATGCCAGCAGCCACGCGGCGGTCGTAGTGGTAGTGCACCAAATCGGCGGTGCCAACCCACTGGCTGCTGAGATCGTCTACTCCGGCCAGTAACCCCCCGAGCCGCCAATGAAGCAAGCGGTCATCCCAGCCGGTGATGTGCAGGCGTCCGTCTTCGAGGTCGTGACCACCAATCCCGTAAGCATTGAGCGAGTTCAACGCCAGACTCGCTCGCGTCGGTGTTGGCAGGTGTACCCAGATGGAACCGTCCAAGGCGTCGTGCACGACGTCGGTGGCGAAGGCTACGCGGCAGATCCGTTGGACCAGGTCGGGATCAACTGACGGTGTACCCGTGGCTGTGCCCTCGTTCATTCACTCCCCCATCGGTGATGCCAGGTCGTCGACCGGACGTACGGCGGTCAGTTGTTGGAAACCGTGGCGGGGTCCTCGACCGTGATCCCCAGTCCGATCAGATACCGGTACACGCCGGCGGAGTACACATCGCGGATCCGGACATTCTTGATCCCGGCCACGCGGAGCTCAGGTCGAAGTCCCAAGAGCTTGTCACGCACCGAGGCGCGCACCCGGGTCCCGAACTGCTGTCCTTCAGAATGTCGAAGAGACGAGGGAAGCTCCGCCACCAGGTTGACAATGGAGTCAACGTCCTCCGGCACGCTATCCAGCGCCAGATCGATCATTCGTTCACGAAAAACACGCTGCCTCAGCCGTTTGGTCTCGTCGCGCTCCCAGATGTTCAGTGCCTTAATGAGCTGCGGCGCCAGTTCCAAGGTCCACTTCACCACCGTCTCGCCCGACGCTTCCAACCGACCCTCGGGACCGGCAAGCGGGCGAGGTAAGGAGCCCGCTGGTGCTCGATGTGCCGACGAGCTGGTTGCGCGGGCCGATTTTTGCGCACCGCCGGCCCCAGCCTTCGGCCGAATAGCCACATCTGACGGCGTTGACGCAGGCTCTCGCACCACCGTCGGTGTCGCCGGAGGTTCCGAAGGGACAACGATCGGCACCAGCCGTTCGTCGGTAGAGCGATGCGCCAACGAATCCGCCCTGCTACTGAGGTCAGCGGCAAGGCTGGCCATGCCGCCTCTGGGTTTCTTGGGCGGGGCGGCATCAGGTGCACTCATCTGCTTCCCGCCTCCTGCAGCTCGTCAGCATCAGCGAGTGTCCCGGTCAATCGATCTGAGATCTCATCTGCAGCCCGGCGGTAGATCTTCCCGATTTCATAGTTGCGATGAGCCAACGCCGTCGGCACTCCCCCGGCCGCAGCCTTCGAGGCCAGCTTGTTCACCGGGATCATCGTGTCGAACACATGTAGGCCAGAGGCGCGCAGTTGCTCCTGAATGAAAGTCGACTCCTCGCCGTCAAATGCCTTGTTGAGCAACACACCCAGGATCTGAAGACTCGGGTTCAGGGAATTTTGCACCTGCGCGATCTTGGCGGCGTACACCATCGTGGATGTGTAGGACAGGGTCTGTGGCTCGGCGACGATGACAACGCCGTCGGAAGCGACCAGGGCCACCACTGCCAGACCCTCGACCTTTGGCGGCGTATCGATGAAGCAGAGCTGATACTGATCCCCCACGGAGTCCAACAGTCGGCGCAGTCGGCGCATGCCGGTCAGTGGGTCGAGCGCAAGGGGAAGACGACCTACGACGAGGTCATGGACTACCCGAGCAGGAAGTCCTCCGCCTACAAGAAGGTCTGCGACACATCGCCCGCCACGGTCGTGCGGGCGACTTTCGAGCTGGAGGAGCACGAGGCGGCGGCCGTCCGTGAGGACCTGGGCGCCCAGGCGCTCAAGGAGCTGACCGTCACGGTCGAAACCGGCTACGAGCCGACCAAGACGTACAGCGCGCAGTATGACGAGACCGCGGTGGTGAAGCACCTCGCCTCGGCTCTGAAAGTGCCGAGCGCGGAGCGCAAGGTGATCGACGCAGCGCAGACGGTCTCCACGCTGCGCGAGGCGCTCGCGGCGGTGGCGGAGCCGACCGCGGCCGTCACGGAGCTTGCCGCCCGGTTGGCGAAGTGGCGCGACGGGTCGCTCGGGGAGTACCTGATCTACCACTACTGGCACGGGTGGCTGCCGGTGTTTTCTACTTCGACGACTACAGCACGATGCGCGGCCGCGTCTCGATGCCCTTCATCAAATCTCGGGAGGCTACCGGCAACGCTGGAGGAGTCCGAGTGTCAAGGGCCACGAATATCTGACCACCGGCGGCCACGAGACCTGACCGCTG
>CAXSEW010000028.1:0-15546 GCA_964236185.1 uncultured Nakamurella sp.
TACATGGACCGGCAGTTCCTGGCGACCTATGCCAACAAGGGCTTCCTGATGCCACTGGACGATTGCATCTCCAAGAATGCGATCGACACCGCCCAGTACTATCCGGACTCGATCAAGGAAGCCAGCTATGACGGCCACGTCTACGGCATTCCGGACTTCTTCACCATCGAGGCCGTGCTCATCAACAACAAGGTCGCCACCGCGGCCGGGCTCACCGCTGCTGATTTCGACACCTCGAACTGGGACAAGCTGACGACGACAGCCACCAAGATGTACAAGGCGTCGGGCAACAAGCCGACCGTCATCGGGTACGACCCGAAACTGCCGGAATACCTGCCGCTGTGGGCGATGGCGAACGGCGGATCGGTCGTCGACGCCCAGGGCAAGCCGACCTTGAACGACCCGAAGGTGGTGGAGGCGTTGAAGTACACCGTCTCGCTGGTCGATGCCCAGGGCGGCTGGGCCAATTTCAAGTCGTTCCGCGACACCTGGGACTTTTTCGGCGCCGGTAACGAATTCGCCAAGGGTCAGCTCGGCGGTATGGCCTACGAGCAGTGGTACGTCAACGTGCTGGCCGGGTTCCCGGCGTCGACGGATCTGTCGGCGGTGCCATTCAAGGGCAAGGACGGCAAGCCGCTGTCCATGGAGACCGGCGCGGCATTCGCCATCCCGAAGAACTCACCCAACGCCGGCGGCATGTGCCAGTTCATGAAGTTGGCGACCTCGCAGGGCGCCTGGGCGGCGGCCGGCGCGGCCAGATCCGCCGCACTCAAGCCCAAGAACGGCATCTTCACCGGATTGTTCAGCGCCAACAAGACGGCCAACGACGCGCTGCAGAAGCAGTACGTCAAGCCGACCAGCAACGCCAAGCTGGACGCCGTCATCAAGGTCTACTACGACGCGCTGAGCACCGCGAAGATGGTGTCCCCCTCCCCCGCCGGTCAGCAGATCCAGCAGGCGTACCAGCAGGCCTGCACCGACGCCCTCGGCGGCAAGGACCCGCAGGCCGCACTCGATGCCGCGCAGACCCAGGCACAGAATGCCTACGACGACGCGACCAGCTGAGCCCGCCACCTATGAGTGAGAAGTAGTCATGAGTGAGGATCTGAGCGGGACACGACCGCGAAGTGAGCATCGCAGCGAGGAACGAGCGAGGAGTGAGCATCGCAGCGGGGAACGAGCGAGAAGCGGAGCGAAGCGAGCGATGAGCGCCCGCGCGACGAGCCAGAATTCAGCACGGTGGCCGCGCCGACGAGGGCCGGCCGAGAAGTACGACGCCCGCGAGACCCGGGCGGCATTCGCCTTTCTCGCGCCGTGGATCATCGGATTCCTGGTATTCACCTTCGCGCCGATGATCTGGAGCCTGGTGCTCTCGTTCACCAACTACAACCTGGTGGACACCCCGAAGAACGTCGGGTTCAAGAATTACCAGCGGATGTTCGACGACCCCCGGGTGCACACCGCGCTGGCCAACACGTTTTTCTACGCCGTGCTCTTCGTGCCACTGGCGATCGCGGTGGCGCTGGGCCTGGCGATGATGCTCAACCGGCTGACCGCCGGCACCAGCTTCTTCCGCACCGTGTTCTACCTGCCGGTGATGACGCCGGCGGTCGCGGTGGCCGTGCTGTTCAGCCTGCTGCTGAACGGTAACTACGGCCTGCTGAACAAGGTGCTCGGCCTGGTCGGCATCTCCGGGCCGCAGTGGCTGACCGATCCGGACTGGATCAAGCCGAGCATCGTGCTGATGAGCCTCTGGGGGCTGGGCAGCGCCGTGGTGATCTTCCTCGCCGCATTGAAGAACGTGCCCACCGATCTGTACGAGGCGGCCTCGATCGACGGTGCGTCGAAATGGCGCTCGTTCCTCAGCATCACCGTTCCGATGATTTCCCCGGCGCTGTTCTTCCAGGTGATCATCCTGACGATCACCTCGCTGCAGATGTTCGACAAGGTCTACGTGCTGTTCGGGAATCCGGGCAGCGCAACCTACGCCGGCAATGCGTCGCTGTTCTACGCGATGTATCTGTTCCAGCAGGCCTTCCAGGCGTTGCGCATGGGATACGCCTCGGCCCTGGCCTGGCTGCTGTTCGTCATCATCATGGTGATCACGGCGATCCAGGTGAAGGTCGGCAACAAGCTCGTCTACTACGAAGGCGGCCAGAAGTGAGCACCGATGTCCGCACCGACCTGGTCGGTCCCGCAGCGGCGCCGCCGCCGGACCCGGCGACGGCCGGCAGTGGCCGCCCGCCGCTGACCCGGCTGCTGCTCATCCCCTACGTGGTGATCCTGAGCGTGTTGGCGATCATCTTCGTGTACCCGTTCCTGTGGTTGATCAGCGCGTCGTTCAAGACCCGCGCCAACGTGTTCGACAACAAGTTGTTCCCGAGCCCGGCCACCTTGGCCAACTATTCGGAGGTCTTCCACGTCGCCCCGTTGTTGACCTGGCTCGCCAACAGCAGTCTGGTCGGGCTGCTGGCCGCGTTGACGGCGACCGCGTCCAGCGCGGTGGTGGCCTTCGGCTTCGCCTACTTCCGGTTCCGGGCGAAGAATCCGCTGTTCGGACTGGTGCTGTCGTCGATGATGCTGCCGGGCATGGTGACGATGATCCCGGTGTTCCTGATCTGGAAGGACCTCGGTTTCCTGGGTACCCGGGTACCGCTGTGGGGCGGCAACCTGTTCGGGTCGGCGTTCTACATCTTCATGCTGCGGCAGTTCTTCCTCGGGCTGCCCCGGGAATTGTTCGAAGCCGCGCGCATCGACGGGTGCAGTTATTTCGGCTTGTTCCGCCGCATTGCGGTGCCGCTGTCCAAGCCGGCACTGATCATCGTCTTCGTGTTCGAGTTCCAGGCCAGCTGGGACGATCTGCTCAAGCCACTGATCTACCTCGGCAACAAAGTCGACCTGTACACGGTGCCGCTGGGATTGAATTCGCTGTTCGTCAAATTCAATCCGATCGCCGGTGGTGAGGGCGATTTCCAGTACATCGTCACCGCCGCTCTGCTGGCGACCGTTCCGATGGTGCTGATCTTCTTGTTCGGGCAACGCTTCTTCGTGGAGGGCATCGCCACCCAGGGCCGCAAGGGCTGACACCGCGATGGTGCAGTCGGTGGAGATGCTGCTCGACGCCGAGGCCGAGCGGTCGGTGCGCGGCGAGTGGTACCAGCTCGTCGAGGCCGGGTTACCCAGCCAGGCGCGGCAGACCGGATCCAGCAACCGGCCGCACATCACGCTGGCCGTCGCCCGGGAGCTGAGCCAGGATCAGGAAGTTGCGGTCGGCGCTGCGGTGTCCGGCTCGCTGCCGCTGCCAGTGCGGCTCGGCGGCCTGCTGGTCTTCGGGCCCGGGCCGTTCATCCTCGGCCGGCTGGTGGTGCCGTCCGCGCAGCTGCTGGCGCTGCAGCGGAAGGTGGTGGCGGCGATCGGGCCGACGTCCGGCACGTTCCCGCACCAGGAACCAGGCGCCTGGACCGCGCACGTGACGCTGGCCCGCCGGCTCTCCGCCGACCAGCTGGCCAGTGCGGCGGCGATCCTCTCGCCGGTGGCGGAGGTGCCGGCGCACGCGCACGTCATCCGCCGGTGGGACGGCGACCGTAAAGTCGCCTGGACGGTCGAGGCATCGGACCGGGTCGGCGCCGGATCAGCTGGGGTCGGCGCCGATCAGGATCCCGATGGAGTAGGTCACCACCACGGCGATTGCACCCAGGAGTAGTTGGCGCAGACCGGATTTCCACACTGGACGGCCGGTGAGCCGACCAACTGTCATCCCGCCGCCGACCAGGGCCACCGCCGTGATCACCATCGCGGCGGTCAGCGACGGGAAACCGGCGAGATAGGGAATCAGCGGCAGCAGCGCGCCGACCGAGAAGGCCGCCAGCGACGCCCCGCCGGCCAGCAGCGGTGACGGCAGATCCTCCGAGTCCAGGCCCAGCTCGTCACGGGTGTGCAGGCGCAGGGCGATATCGGGGTTGCGTGACACGGCCGCCGCCATCTTCGCCGCCGTCTCGGCGTCGGCGCCATAGCCGCGGAAGGTCTCGGCCAGCTCCGCCTGCTCGGCCGCTGGGAACTCCTCGTGCATGCGGCGTTCCACCGCGACTTCGGCGTGCACCAGCTCGTTCTGGTTGGTCACCGAGATGTACTCGCCGGTACCCATCGAGAAGGCACCGGCCACCAGCCCGGCCAGTCCGGTCAGCACGATCGCATGGGTCGATCCGCCACCGCCGCCGACCCCGGCGATCAACGACGCGTTGGTCACCAAGCCGTCGACAGCACCGAACACCGTCGGCCGCAGCCAACCCCCGGAGACATCGCGGTGTCGATGCGACCAGCCGGACCGCAGCGCGGCGTCCGTGGCTGCTTCCCCCGGGAACGCGGATACCTCGTGATGCTGTTCGTTCACCGGACCATTCTCCCCTGCCGGCGCGCCGTCGGCCGCCGGGAAAGAGCCAGGATCAGGGGACGGGCCGCTTGGCGATCGGACCCAGTCGCAGCAGGTCCGACAGCTCGCCGCGCACCGTCCGGCGGCGCAGCACCGGACTGTCGGTGCTCTCGATCGCCTGCATCCCGTGCACCGCCTCCTCGAGCGCGGTCTGCGCGTCGACCAACGGCGTCCAGTCGAGCTCGCGTTGCGCCCGCGCGGTGTCCATCAGCGGCACCGAGTAGGCCAGGTCGACCCACCCCGCGTCCAGCCGTTGCAGGTGGGCCCGGAAGCTGAGGTCGACCACCGCGCGCAGTACCGGCGAGGGCAGCGGGAGCGGCACCGCGCCGAGCGCCTTGGCCAGCCCGGCCCGGCCGATCCGCGGCTCGGCCGCCAGGTTGAACGCGCCCCCGACACGACTCCGGACGGCGGCGATGATCGCCCGGGCGACATCGTCGGCATGCACCACCGGAAGCGCGATCCGCCCGTCGATCGGCAGCACCGGCAGCAGCCGGACGACGGCCGCCGGCATCCAGCCGGGCAGACCGTAGCGCAGCAGCGCCGAGCCGGCGCTGGCTTGCATCACCAGCCCCGGCCGGAACCGGGTCACCAGCAGGTCGGGGTGCTGATCCTGCACCTCGTCGAGAACCCGCTCGGCGGCTGCCTTGTGACAGCTGTACATCGAGGTCGGCACTCCCTCGGTGGGCCAGCTCTCGTCCACCCTGGTGCCGGGTTCGGCGGGGCTGTAGGCCCCGACCGAGGACATGTGCACCAGGTGCGGCACACCCGCCTCGATCACCGCCCGGGCCACCGACAGCAGCCCGCCGACCCCGACCCGCTTGAGTTGGGCGGCGTCACGCGTCGGCTGGAACAGCCAGGCCAGGTTGATCACCGCGTCCGCACCTTCGAAGACCCGGGTCAGCTGCTCGGAGGCGCTGGCCGCCGAGATGTCGACACTCCGCCAGAGCACCTGGTCGTAGGGGGCGGTCGGCGACGGTATGCGCCGGCTGACCCCGATGACCTCGTCGTCCCCACCGGCCAACTGCCGCAGCAGCGCCGTTCCGAGGTTGCCGCTTGCTCCGACGATGACGATGCGCATCTGGTCAGCATTCCTCTCGGTCGACGGCGCCCCACCAAACCCCTGTCCGGTCAGGGCTTGAGCACCACCTTGATGCACCCGTCGGTCTTCTCCTGGAACGTCTTGTACGCCGCCGGCGCCTCGGCCAGTGGCACCGCGTGCGTGGTCAGATCGAGCACACCCAGCGGATCGGCCGGATCCTCGATGATCGGCAGGATGTCGTCGACCCACTTCTTGACGTTGCACTGCCCCATCCGCAGCTGGATCTGCTTGTCGAACATATCCATCATCGGCATCGGATCAGCTGTCCCGCCGTACACACCGCTGATCGACACGGTGCCGCCGCGGCGCACTGTAGAGATGGCGTCGTGCAGCGCGGTCAGCCGGTCGACGCCGACGTTCTCGATCAGCTTCTGCGACACCGCGTCGGGCAGCAGCCCGACGGCCGCCTGGGCAAACTTGCCGGCAGTCGCGCCGGCCGTGCCGTGCGCTTCCATGCCGACTGCGTCGACCACCGCATGCGGACCATAACCGCCGGTCATGTCCTTGAGTGCGGTGGCGACGTCGTCGGTGGCGGTGGGATCGATGGTCTCGATGCCGTGCCGCTCGGCCATCGCGCGCCGCTCGGCAACGGGTTCGACGGCGATCACCCGGCTACCCAGGTGCCGGCCGATGCGGGCGGAGAACTGGCCGACCGGGCCGAGGCCGTAGACCACCAGCGTGCCGCCCTCGGGCACCGCCGCGTACTGCACGGCCTGCCAGGCGGTGGGCACGATGTCGGACAGGAACAGGTACCGCTCGTCGGGGCCTTCTGGGCTCACCTTGATCGGGCCGTACTGGGCCTGCGGCACCCGAAGGTATTCGGCCTGTCCGCCGGGGACGGCGCCGTACAGGGAGGTGTAGCCGAACAGCGCTGCGCCCTTGTTCTGCGACGTGACCTGCGTCGTCTCGCACTGGCTCTGCAGGCCCTCGCTGCAGAAGACGCAGTGGCCGCACGAGATGTTGAACGGAACGACCACCCGGTCACCGGGTGCGATGTGGGTGACGGCCGAACCGACCTCCTGCACGATGCCCATCGGCTCGTGACCGAGGATGTCGCCGGTGGTCATGTACGGCCCGAGCACCTCGTACAGGTGCAGGTCCGACCCGCAGATGGCCGTCGAGGTGATCTTGATGATGGCGTCGGTCGGCTCCTGGATGTGCGGATCGGGCACCTCGTCGACTCGGACATCGCGCTTGCCGTGCCAGGTGACTGCCTTCATGTGCGGTTCTTCCTCTCGATGGAACGATGTGCCACAGATCGCTTCCTCTTGATCTCTGTCCTGGAGCTCCCGTACCCGGCCCGATGCGGCGGGAAACGGTGGGCACTACCTGGCGCGAGTCCAACCTGTCGGTACCCGGGTACCGACATCTCACCGCTCCAGCCATGCAGGCGGTGGGACCGCCCGGTCGGGATCCACGGTTCCGATGGCTCCGACCGGGGCGCCGGCCCCGTGCATACTGACCCGCAGGAGCACCGATCCCCCGCAGCTTCCGACGTCGACGGCTCCCGGGGCGCACGCTTGACCAACCATCTCGACGGCGCCGTCGGCGGCCTGCTGGAACGGGCGGTCGTTCGACACCACCGCAGGCGGTTGACCCGGCTCGGACACGACGGGCTGCTCACCCCGCCGCCGTCGTCCTCCACCACCGGCCCCGACGCTCCCGAGCATCTATGGGTGTCCGGCCCACGACCGCCGCGCACCGGTAACAGCGTCGACGTCCTGGTGGACGGGGACAGTGCATTCGCCGCCATGGCCGACGAGCTGAGTCGGGCCAGGTCGCACATCCACATCGCCGGCTGGCATCTCACCCCCGAACTGAGACTGCGCCGCGACGTCGACTTCCCCTCGCTCCGGGATCTGCTGGTCGAGCTGGCGCAGCGCGTCGAGGTGCGGGTGCTGCTGTGGGCCGGCCCACCGGTGCCCGCCTTCTCCCCCACCCGGTCATCGGTCAAGGAAATCCACGCCCAGTTGACGAGAGGCACTGCGGTGCAGTGCGTCCTGGACAAGCGGGAACGGACGCTGCACTGCCACCACGAGAAGATCATCGTCATCGATGACGAGGTGGCGTTCGTGGGCGGGATCGACCTGTCCACCCTCAGCGGTGACCGGTGGGATCGGAGCACCCACGCGCCGCGCGGTGATACCGGTTGGCACGACGTCGCCACCCGGCTGCGTGGCCCGGTGGTGGCCGATGTGGCGGAACACTTCCGGGACAGGTGGCAGGAGGTCGCGAAATCCCCGATCCCGGCCCCGGTGCCCCACCCGCCGGCCGGCGACGTCACCGTGCAGCTGCTACGGACGGTGCCGGAATCCACCTACGAGTTCGCCGATCGCGGCGAGTTCAGCATCCTCGAGGCCTATCTTCGCGCGTTGTCGAGGGCGGAACGCTTCATCTATCTGGAGAACCAATTTCTCTGGTCCGCCGAGATCGTGGAGACGCTGGCGGAGAAGTTGCGCCATCCGCCGAGCCCGGACTTCCGGCTGGTGCTGCTGCTGCCGGCGCGGCCCAGCAACGGCAAGGACACCACCCGGGGCCAGCTCGGCCGGCTGCTGGACGCCGACGACGGGCGAGGCATGGTGCTGCCCACCACCATTCGTGCCCAGTCGGGCGAGGCAAAGGATCCGCTGTACGTGCACGCGAAGGTCGGCATCATCGACGACCGGTGGCTCACCATTGGATCGGCGAACCTCAACGAGCACTCGCTGTTCAACGACACCGAGGTCAACATCCTCACGCTCGACCCGGCACTGGCCCGATCGACCCGGTTGACCCTGTGGGCCGAACACCTGGAACGGCCGGCGGCGGACATCGACGGCGACCCGATCACGGTGATCGACCGACAGTGGAAGGCGGTGGCCGACGAGCAGCTGTCCCGTGACCTGGCCGGCCGGACCGCGACGCACCGGCTGATCCGGTTGGCGGCGGTGTCTCGGCGCACCGAGCGGCTGATGGGCCCGGCCCGCGGCTTGCTTGTCGACGGCTGACAACGCCTGATGGGCGGCGGCGGGTCGCCTGACGGACGGCTGAACGCCGCCAGCTCGGGTGTGAAACCGCGCCGGGTCGGGAAGATCAAGGTGCGGCCGCGCGCAGTTCGCCGCGGGTACACAGTTGGAAAGGACACGCCGATGACCGATCAATATGCGTTCGTCAACCCCGTCGACCGTTACACCCAGGGCGATTTCGAAGAGCAGGAACAGGACGGACCCGGCCTGGACCGGGACATGTCGGTCAAGGCGGACCACGGTGAGACCAGCTACCGGGGCTCCGGCCGGCTGGTCGGGCGGAAGGCCCTGGTGACCGGAGCGGACTCCGGCATCGGCCGCGCCGCCGCGATCGCCTTCGCCCGCGAGGGTGCCGACGTGGTGCTGAGCTACCTCCCGGAGGAGCAGCCCGACGCCGACGAGGTGGCCGTACTGATCCGGGAGGCCGGCCGCACAGCGGTTCTCGCTCCCGGCGACATCACCGACGAAACCTTCGCCCGGTCGCTGGTGACCACGACCGTGCGGGAGCTCGGCGGCCTGGACATCGTCGCCAACGTCGCTGGCCGGCAGCAGTTCGTCAAGGACCTCGCCGACCTGTCCAGCGAGAGTTTCGACCTGACCTTCAAGACGAACGTCTACGCCATGTTCTGGATCATCCAGGAGGCGCTGCCGCACCTGCCGCCGGGCTCCAGCATCATCAACACCAGCTCGATCCAGGCCTACCAGCCCTCGCCGATGCTGGTCGACTACGCCACCACCAAGGCGGCGATCAACACCATCTCCAAGGCGCTGGCCCAGCAGCTGGCACCCAAGGGCATCCGGGTCAATGTGGTTGCGCCGGGCCCGATCTGGACGCCGCTGCAGACCGCCGGCGGTCAGCCGCCGGAGAAGCTGCCGACCTTCGGCGAGGAAACGCCGCTGGGCCGCGCCGGCCAGCCGGCCGAACTGGCCTCGGCGTACGTGTTCCTCGCCTCGGGTGAATCCAGCTACGTCAGCGGCGAGACGCTCAACGTCAACGGCGGGATGCCGACGCCGTGACCGGGCTTCCCGCCCGGAACGGCGCCGGCTCGACGTCGACCCGGAACGGGACGACGTCAAGGGCCAGCTCCGCCGGCTGATCAGCGCGGTCCGCTGCCGGCGGGGGCGCTCACAGATCCACCTTCTCGTTCTCGCCGCCGTCGTACGGGCGGCCGGTCACCTTCGACTTGACGAAGCTCAACACGGAGGCGATCCGGCCGCCCGGGGTGTCCCAGTACTCGGCGCCGTCGGCGGTCACCTTGATCAGCACCACACTCGGGTCGTCCGGTCCCTGTGGCATCCAGGCCTCGACCCAGCTGTTCCACAGCTCGTGCACCTTGGCCGGGTTCTCGACGATGGCCGCGGTGCCGCAGATCGACACCCAGGTGTCGCCGGAGGACAGGGTGATGCCGACGTGCGGATCGGCGGCGAGCTGCCGGACCTTACGGGAGTCGCGCTCGGCGAAGAACCACAGGTCACCGTCGAACTCCACCTCCTGCTGGGCCATCGGTCGGCTGACGAAATGACTCTCCTCGTCGACGGTGGTCATCATGGCGATGCGGATGCCCTTCGCCAGCTCGGCAACCTTCGCGACGGCATCCTGGTGATCTGGCATGAATCCTCTTCCCTCGAGCGGCGACGGTGCGCGGCCGGCGATCGCGGCGGCCGTACGGGCTGCGGTGCCCCGACGGCGGATCCGGCAAACTCGACGATGCATCGAGCGCGATCAATCGCGCGCGAAGCTCGACCGCAGTCGGGCGAACCCTTCGTCCAGGCTGATGGCGGGCGACCACCCCAGCGCTTCCCGGGTGCGCCGCTGGTCGAACCAGTGGGCGGTGCCGAGCTGTTCGGCCAGGAACGCCGTCATCGGCGGCCGGCCGGCGGCTCGCGTTGCGGTCCAAAGCTTTTCGACAACCAGGCCGGCGGCGACGGCAGCCCGGAGTGGAACGTGCCGGTGCGGCGGCGGCACGCCGGCCGCGGCGCAGACCTGCCGGAGGATCTCGCCCACCGGCCGCGGTTCGCCGTTGCTGACGACGAGGGACTCCCCGTGCACCGGGCCGCAGCGGTCGAGCGCCGCCACCAGCGCATCGGCCGCGTTGTCGACGTAGGTGGTGTCGACCAGGGCGGCGCCGGTACCGATCATCGGCAGTCGCCGGGCCCTGGCCCGCGCCACGATCGGCCCGATCAACTGGGTGTCGCCCGGCCCCCACACCAGGTGCGGGCGGACGCACAGCACCGCAAGTTCCGGGCTGTCGGCCGCCAGCGCCAGCTGCTCGGCCAGCGCCTTCGAGCGCGAGTAGTTGCCGCGCGCCGACGCCGGGTCGGCCAGGTCTGCTCCGGCGCCCATCAGCGGGCTGCCGGCGTGGGCCACCGACGGGGACGAGACGTTCACCAGGCGTTGCACACCGGCCCGGCGGCCGGCGTCGACCACGCTGCGGGTGCCCTCGACGTTGGCCCGGACGTATTGCGCCCACGGACCGACCACGTCGACCTTGGCGGCCAGGTGCACGACCGCGTCCTGTCCCGCGGTGGCCCTGTCGGCGACATCGGGGTCGGCGATGTCGCCGCGGATCTCCCGGCAGTCCAGGGCCGCCGGACGGCGCTGGGTCACGGTCACCTCGTCGCCCCGGGTCAGCAGGGCGCGGGCGACGGCCCGGCCGAGCATGCCGCTCGCCCCGGTGACCAGTACCTTCACCCGGCCGCCAGGACTCCGGCGGCCCAGCGGCTGACGGCCGCCCGGTCGATCTTGGAGTTGTGCCGGATGTCCACCGGCAGCTTGCCGGTGACGAGCACGGCGGCCACCGGAACCCCGGCCGCGGTACGCACCAGCTCGGTGACCGACGCCGGCGCCAGCTCGGCGCCAGTGCCTTCCAGCACCACCACCACCTGCTGCGTGCCGGCCGGCCCGACGCCGACCGCGGCCGCCGCCGGATAGGCCGGTTGGCCGGCTTGCTCGGCGAGACGGGACTCGACGCGGAGCTCGATGCCCACCGGGGTCACCGGTCCCGACGCCGTGGTGATGACATGCACCGACCGCCCCTGGATCCAGAGCCGCCCCTGCTCGTCCAGGTGCCCGACGTCGCCGGTGCGATGCCAGCCGGGGTGCGCGTGGGCCGCCAGGTCGACCACCCAGGACGAGTCGTAACGGTGCCGGATGTGCGCCGCCCGGGCCCAGATTTCCCCTGTCACAACGGATTCCGCGGTCAACTCGGCCGCCGCCGAGCCGTCGGGGCCCAGTGCCGCAATGCGGATCTGCACGCCGACCAGCGGTTGCCCGACGCAGACGCCCTCGCCGCTGCCCGCCTCGAGGATCTGATCCAGCGACACGTCCGTCAGCGGCAGCGCCTCGGTCATGCCGTACGGAGTGTGCAGATCGGCGTTCGGCAGCACCTGGTGCACCTGCTGCAGCAGCCGCGCCGGCACCGATGCGCCGGCGCTCATCAGCAGCCTGACCGCCCCGAGCGCCGCCCGTTGCTCCGCGGTGAGCTCGGGCGCGGTGCGGACGACGTTGCGCAGCGCGGCCGGCGAGGCGAACACCACGGTGGCGCCCAGCGCGACGGCCGCATCCGCGAGCGCGGCGGCGGTCAGCCGACCAGGCTTCGTGACATCGGTCCGCGGGACGACCGACGGGATACCCAGGGCCGGGCCGTAGAGCGCGAACGGTGCAAAGGCCGCGACGATCCGGTCGTCGGGGGTCAGCGCGTAGCCGTCCCGGATCATTGCCAGCTGGGCGCGGACCTGCCGGTGCAGGTACAGCACCCCCTTCGCGGGACCGGTGGCCCCGGAGGTGAACAGCACCGCCGCTTCCTCGTCGGGGGCGGCGTCCGGTGCCACCGGCTGGCCATGTCCGGCGCCGGCCAGCGCCGGCAGGGTGGCGTCCACCCGGCCGAGATGCTTGACGGCGCCGTTGTTCTCGCGCACGGCAAAGCGGCGGCCCGGTAGCCGCATCGCCCGCGCCGCGAGCAGTCCGGCGGTGTCGGCGATCAGCGCGTCCAGCCGGGCTCCGCGCAGGGCCCGGCCCATACCCTGCAGGCCGAGGCCCTTGTCGGCGACGACGATCACCCCGCCGGCCCGCCAGACCGCGTACAGCGCGACGGTCAGTTCGATCGACGGCGGCACCAGCAGCGCCACCCGCGCACCCGGCTGCAGCCCGGCGCGCACCAGCCCGGCGGCCAGGTCCTGCACCCGGGTGTTGAGCGCGCGCCAGCTGATCCGGCGACCGCCGACCTCGACGACCGCGGCCCCGTCGTCGTCGGCCCGCGCCTGCAGGGCGTGCAGCACACCGGGCAGGGTGTCGGCACCCGTGAACTCCACCACGGGCACCTCCCGCACCGAGGAGACGACGGTCCGGTCGTCGGTCCCGGCACCCGACGCCGGCTGCAGATCCAGCTCGGTCAGCCACGCGGCCACCGCCTCGGCGTAGCCGGGAGCGTCCTGCGGCAGCAGGTGGCTGGCGAGCTCGTAGCGGTGCAGTGCGGCATGCGGCAACCGGCCCTGCAGGTCACGCAGGTAGACGTCGGAGAACACCGGATCACGGGGGCCCCACAACAGCAGCGCCGGCACGGTCAGCCCGGACACCCCGTCGGCGATGGCCTGCACCGCCGCATTGCTGGGATGCGCCGGCGCGAAGGGGATGTCGCTCACGAACTCGGCCACCGCCCGACGGCGCCGCGCCGAACTGTAGGGCAGCGCGAAGGCGTTCCGTACCGGGGCCGGCGGCCGCGGCCAGGTCAGCGACGTGGTCGCCCGGACGAACAGGGGCGTCCACCGGCAGGCGATGCCGTTCACCGCGCGGGCATGAGCGAGCCGGATCAGCAGTGGGCCCCGATCCCCTGCCGGCTGGTGCACCGCGGTGTTGGTCAGCACCACCCCGCGCAGTTGCTCTCGGTGCCGCAGCGCCCAGCCGAGCGAGATGATGCCGCCCCAGTCGTGCGCGAGGGTGACCGCCGGTCCGGTGATGCCCAGGGCCGCCGTCAGCCGGTCCAGGTCGTCGACCCGCTGCGCCAGCACCCGAGGTTCCGCCGGCCGCTCGGAGAAACCCATTCCGAGATGGTCCGGTGCGACGACCCGCCAGCCGACCGGGGCGGCTGCGACGATCCGCCGCCAGAGGTAGCTCCACGTCGGGTTGCCGTGGACGCAGACCAGCGTGCCCACCGGCTCGCCGGGGAGCGGGACGCCGCGGTCGTCGACCCAGGAATCGAGCAGGTGGAACGTGCGCGGAACACCCGCGGCATCGGTGATCTGCACTAGCCGCGACCAGTGCGGATCCAGTCCCGGCAGCCCGCTGGGTGGGCGCGACGCCGGTTCGGTGGGTGGTGGGGAACCGCGCCTCACCAGACGATCTCGGAGAAGGACGCGTTCAGGCCCGACCCGATGCCCATCAGCAGCACCCGGTCGCCGGCGGACAGCTCGTCGGCGATGTTCGCCAGGGTGAACGGAATGGCCGCCGGCCCCAGGTTCCCGCGGGTGGGGAAGCTGAGCGGAACCTTCGCCGGATCCAGGTCGAGCACCTTGGAGACGGCCTGCGTGTGGACCGAGCTCACCTGGTGCATGACATAGCGGGCTATGCCGTGCTGCCAACCGAATTCGACGGCCGATTCCGCCCAGAGATCCGCAATGAGCGCTATGCCGGCGTTCATCAGGCCCGTGCTGTCGGTCCGCATGTCGTCCATGTCGCCGACGCACAGCAGGTGGTGCTCGCTGCCGGCGCGGGTGGCGCCGCCCAGGTAGCGGTGGCCTTCGGGGTGCGCGTCGGATCGGCCGATGACCATCGCTGCTGCGCCGGACCCGAGCGTCAGCGACGCGAACTGCGCGAACACCTGTTTGGCGTTGGCGTCGCCGTTCTGCAGGCGGGTGATGGTGGCATCGTGGATCGGCCTCGCGTCCTCACCGTTGACCACCAGCGCGTAGTCGATCTGACCGCTCTCCAGCATGGCGGCGGCGAGCTGCATGCCGTTGACGAACCCCAGGCAGGCATTGGTGACGTCGAAGTTCTGGCACGAACTTGGCAGGCCGAGCGCGTGGTGCACCTCGACCGCCGTGGACGGCTCCAGGTGCGCCCGGCTGACGGAGGTGTTCACCATCAGCCCGATCTGGCTCGGGTGCACACCGGCTTCGGCCATCGCCTTGGCCCCGGCCATCGCGGCGCCCTCGGCAAAGGTGGTGCCGGTGTTCCACCAGCGCCGCTCCTGGATGCCGGCCAGGCGCTGCATCATGCCGGGGCGCAGACCCACCCGCTGGTAGACCGACGACAACCGGTCGTCCATCTCGGCGGAGGTGACGACGTGCGGGGCATCGATGGCGCACACCGCCAATACCGAGGTGTTGCCGAACCGGTGGATGGAATTGCCGCCCATGTGGACCCTTCGTACGGTGCGAACTGTTGACGACCGCGGCGCGCGCGTCGGGAAGCCGAGCGGGTGCACCGACGAACCGGCCTGGCTGTCCTTGGAGATGAACGGTAGTCAACAAACCTACGAACGAACGGCAAGGAGCAGCAGCGGCGAATGTACCCGACAGCCGCCCCACCCGGTCCAGGCATGGTCACCAGGGATTATGCATCGCCCGGTCCGCTTCGTGACGATGATTGTGCCGTCCGTCACTGGCGTTCCCATAGGCTGGTTCAGCGCATCGCGGCGACCATCGGGCACTGGAAGGAACGCGCCGACAGTCCCACCTTGTTCAGATAAACGGCGACGATGTGCCATGCCCGGAAAATGGTGACCTCGTGGTACTCGACGCCATTGTTCGCGCAGAAGTTCTGCAGTACCGGCCGCATCCTGTGCAGGTGGGGTCGCGGCATGCTCGGGAACAGGTGGTGCTCGATCTGGTAGTTCAGGCCGCCCATCGCGAAGCTGGCCACCCGGCCGCCCAGGATGTTGCGGGAGGTCAGCACCTGGCGACGGAAGAAGTCGATTCGGGAGTCGTGCGGCAGGATGGCCATGCCGATGTGGCTGGCCGCGAACGAGGTGCCAAGGTACATGCCGGTGACGCCGAGCTGCACGACCAGGAAGGCG